>DAOWGA010000105.1 GCA_030637665.1 Lysobacterales bacterium
AATGCGCTCTCCAGATCGGATGCGTTGCCGGACAGGTTCAAGCCGCCCTGTACATCAAACCCCAGTTTATGTTTTCCCTGGCTGAGTTCCTCCGCCTGCTTTCTGAGCCGGAACAGCATGGCGGGAATATCGACGAAAACTTCCTCATTCTGAATCTCTTCACTTTGCAGGCGGGACAGTTCCAGCAGATCGTTCAGCATGTTCTGCATCTGAGTGGCCTGGCTCTGCATCCTCTCGATGGCCTCGCTCATTTGCCCGGATGTCAGCTGTGGCAATAGTTCCAGGTATCCTATTAGTACAGTGAGTGGTGTCCTCAATTCGTGAGACAGGTTGGCGACAAAATCACGTCTTATTCTTTCCACGTTCTGGACATTGGTGATGTCTCTGAGAATGATTAGCCGCTGGTTTTTCCGAAAGGTCACCGCGCTGACATTCAGCCAGGTGTTATCTCCTCTGGGCGATTGCATCTCCAGTTCACTTTCAATTTTATTGCCGTCGTCGAGCCAGTTGGCAAAATCCGGCCCCCGCAACAGGTTGGTCACGGTTTGTCCGAGATCTTCCGGGCTTCGCAGCTTGAGTAAGGACATGGCGGCATTGTTGATCCAGGTGATGACGCCCCTGTCGTCGAGGACCAGAACCGCATCAGGAAAGGCATCCGTGAGGCTCTGAAACTCGTCAAGCATGGCTCTGTATTGTTCTTGCTGGCGTTGGTTTTTCTGTTTAAGTGAGTTGATGCTGTCAAAAAGATCAGCCCATATGCCATAACTTTCAGGAATATTTCCTTCGGCATTTTGCAGCCAATGATAGAGCCGCCAGACATTGACCAGGTGCCACAGGGTGTATGCGGCGAGCGCACTGATGAATGTAACGCCCGGGTATCCGATGAACCAACCGGCCAGCAAGACCAGAATGGCAGAGAGGAACAAGCTCAGGCCGTGAAATTTCCAACTCCGCGCTTGCATGATCATCTAGTCCCTGAGCAAGACATGCACACGATCATTCTTCAGCCAGGAAACGATATCCGTGCCCGCGCACGGTTTGCAAATAGTGACTCGTTTCGATGGGTTCCATGACTTTTCGCAGACGCCGGATATGGACGTCAACGGTGCGCTCTTCCAGATATTCATTGGCGCCCCAAACGTGGTCCAGCAATTGTGACCGACTGTAGGCGCGCCCCGCGTGGCTCATGAAGAATTCCAGCAGACGGTACTCCGTCGGCCCCATCCTGATTTCCGTTCCATCATGCAGCACCCGCCGGGAGATTGTATCCAGCGTCAGCTTGCCCGCCACCAGTCGGCCACGATTATCAGCCGGGCTGGAACGGCGCAGCACGGCACGGATCCGGGCAATCAATTCTCTGGGTGAAAACGGCTTGATGACGTAGTCATCGGTGCCCGCTTCCAGGCCGGCGACCTTGTCATCTTCGGTGACCTTGGCGGTCAGCATGATGATGGGGATGTCTTCGGTGTAGGATTCTTTGCGTAATCGCCTGGTCAGTTCGAGTCCACTGACACCCGGCATCATCCAGTCCATCAGAATGATGTTGGGACGTTTTTCAGTGATCGACAGCAAGGCCTCGTGGGCATTGGCTGCAGACTGAACACTCATATCGGCCTGCTCAAGCGCAAACCTGATCATATCGCGAATAGCGGCCTCGTCGTCAACGACCAGTACGGTTGGCTGGTTCTTACTCACGCTTGCATCCGTGGACCATTCCTGAAGCTCGACTCAGCGCTCCAGGCTCATTTTTGACAGCTCCGTGCGGAGCTCATTCAATCGGTCGGTAATCCTGGCGCGCTCATAGTAATCCAGGTCCTCGAGTTCGATCAGCTTCTGTAACTGGAGCACTGCCTCGTGAATGTCTCCTCTCAGATAATAGGACTCGGCAATCGCTTCCTTGGCGCGAACCTTGTCACCTGCTGCATTGGATGCCCGTGCATAGAGCTCATACAAGGCGGGATCATCAGGGTGGGTCAATAGTTGCTGGCGAAGAATCACGCTGGCTGTTTCCGCCTGACCGGGGTCCTGGTTTCTTATCAAGGCCCGCCCGTATTGCATGGAAATTGCATGATTGCCGGCAAAATTGTGATACAGGCCGCCCAGGCGATCCAGCGCCGCGCCGCCTTTTCCTGAGTCGAGGTCCAGATCCGCCAGCTGCAGTTCGTATGCGATGTGCTGATCCCTGGCCATCAGGCTTTCCAGCAACTTGCGTGCTTCCTGGTATTTTCCTTTGCGCTGCAGGGCGATTGCCTGTCCGTAAAAAAGAGCATCGGCTTCAGACTGGCTAGTATCAGCCCTTTCAAGCCGGTGCTTGAACCAGTCAAGGGCGGTATCGGGGTATTCCTCGATCATGGCCCGCAGGCGTGTCTGCACCAGGTAGAAATCACGGTTGTCGGACGGTGGTGGTTTCGGCATGTTTAGCGCACGGTCTTTCGCTTCCGTGATACGGCTCACGGATACCGGGTGGGTTCTCAGGTATTCAGGCGGGCCTTCGCCCATGGCGCGGGTGATCCTGCCCATTTTCCCAAAAAATTCGGCCATGCCAATCGGGTCATATCCCGCCCTCGACAGGGTCTGGATTCCGATCCTGTCTGCTTCGGATTCATTCTGCCGCGTGAAATTGATCTGTGCCTGAGCAGCGGCAGCCTGTCCGCCGAGCAAGGCGCCCTGGATTGCCTCAGCGCTGCCGCCACCTACCAGGATCAGGCCCAGCATGGCCAGCGCCAGTGGGATGGTCATGGCTTGCTGACTCTCAATGGCCCGATACAAATGTTGTTGGGTGACGTGGGCGATTTCATGAGCCAGGACACCGGCAACTTCGTTTTCATCGTCTGCCGCCAGTATCAGGCCGCTGTACAGGGCGATAACGCCACCCGGGGCGGCAAAGGCGTTGACGACGTCCTGGTTGATGATCACGAAAGTGAAAGCCTTGTCCGGCCGGTCGCTGTTCGATGCCAGGCGAAATCCCATATCCCTGAAATAGGCGCTGATCAGGGGATCTTCATTCAGTACTTCATATGCACGCATCTGGCGTACCAGCGCCTTGGCGTATTCTGCCTCCTCTGCCCGCGAAATGATGGAGTCGGCGGAAGCGCCCATGTCCGGCAGATCCAGGCGTTCAGTCTGGGCCACGCTGGCAAGACTGGTGCAAGCCGTTATTACGGCGACACCGAGTCTGCTTGCGATGTACTTGTTACGCTTGACCGTGGACATTTTCTCCCCGAGGTTTCCTGCTTTCAGTTCGACCATGAAACTGAGGCTCAGTTCTGATCAATGCTATCAGACTGTCGAACGATGCCCCAGCAAGCCGAGATGTCCGCTGACCGGCGCCACACTGTTGGCGATGCAGGACTGGACGTAATCGACGGCCTGGCCGACTGACTCTTCCAGGGTTTTCCCGAGTGCCAGGTTTGCGGCGATGGCGGCTGATAATGTGCTGCCGGTTCCGTGGTAACGATCTTTTCTGGCCGGATGGGAAAAACGGGTCACTCCTTGCGGAGTCAACAGGATATCGGTGATTTTATCTCTGCCCAGGTTTCGACCTTTGAGCAAAACTCCCCCGGGGCCGGTCTGCAGAAGGATTGCAGCAGCTTTTTCCATGTCGCTAACAGTCTCGATTGGCATTCCACTCAGGGCAATTGCTTCCCGGATGCTGGGGGTGATCACTGTCGCCAGCGGGAAAAGGTGATTGCAAAGCGCTTCGAACGCCGTGGTACCGGCGAGCTTTATTCCGCTGACCGAGACCACAACCGGATCGACGACCAGGGGGATGGCAGGTTCCTGTGCGGCGAGAATCTCGCCGAGGATGCCGATGCCGGCTACGCTGGGAAGCATGCCTGTCTTGATGGCGCAAATCGGTAAATCCTCCAGTATCGATTCAATCTGCGCGACGATCTGACGGTCGGAAACCTGTTCGACTGCCTGGATACCCAGGGTATTCTGCGCTGCCACGGCGGTGACAGCGGTTGCACCGTGTACGCCAAAAGCGGCGAAGGTGTTCAAGTCGGCCTGAATTCCCGTTCCTCCGCAACTGTCTGAAGCGGTAATGGTAAGGACCGACTGTTCAATTAATGGCGACTGCATTGCTCTGGTCACTGTAGGAGAATTACTTGTTGCATTCTAGCAACGCCGCCCGCTTTTGTGTGATTAATAGAGCGCTTTCTTGACAGTGATCAATACGCCCGTGTGTTAGCCAGGAGCTTATTTAAAAACAATCACTTGGCAAATCGATCGTGTATCCGGAACAGAACGCGGCTGAGCGTGACCGCTGACATTGACAGAATGTTGTATTCCTGCCATATTCCACCCTGTATAAGTACAGGTTTTATTTGATTAAGGTGCCACAGGTGCGATTACGAGCGGCTATTACAGTGTTGGCCATCATGGGATTGCTTCCGGTTTATGCCGGTGCCCGGGTCACTGGCTTGCCTGTTGCCAGCTTTGCGGCAGGCGGCACGGGGCTCACATCGTTCTACGTGATCGGCTTTGAACTCGGGCCCTGGCAAGACTACCTGGCCCAGGAATTGACGCCGTCATACTTGCTTCCCGAGGACACTGTGCCGATTCAGATCACCTGGCTGAAAAGCAGTGAAATCCTCATCATGCCGGATTTTGCCGCCGATCTGGATGGGACTCCTGATTCCTGGATGAACTTCAATTTCGAATGGCAGTCATCCGGTGATTTATTCGTGCCCGGTTTCGAGAGTGAAAGCTCCTACCAGGGCACGAGTTTCGAACGACAGTATTTCGCGCCGGGCTTTGAGCATCAGTTAAATGACAGTGGCGGCGTCCTGGGCGTTTCAGCGATCATCGCTTACCAGCGCTACAGTGCTTCAAACCTGGGGCTCCATGCCGCCAGCACACCGGACAGAAGCCTGTGGGCCTTCCCCCGATACTCGCCATACCAGGAATCTGCCTATGGCACGGGTGTGCGTCTTGCGGTCCATCAGGAAGTGGTCGACGGTATTGCACTGGACGCCCACTTCCAGTCACGCATCGATATGGAAGAGTTCGCTGCTTATCGCGGTGTCTACTCGCAAGCTGCTGACCTCGATATCCCGGCACGCGCGAGACTTGGGCTGGCGTTCCAGGCCAGTGAAAAATCCTGGCTCAGCCTGGCCGTCGAACGCGTCTTGTATAGTGAAATCAACGCTTTCCCAAGCCGCCGTCTGCCGAATCGTTTCCTGTCCTTGCTGGGCGACTCTACCAGCCCCGCGTTCAACTGGCAGGACCTGACAGTTTACAGCGTTGGCTTTACCTGGAGCGATGGCGGTGAACAGCAATGGCACATCGACCTGAGCACCCGTACACAACCTTCCCCGACTTCTCAGTTGTTGAGCAAAGCGATTGAAGGCGATCTGGCCGACAGCGCCGTGGTTGTGGGATATTCCCGTCGCACGGGTGTGCGCAGCCAGCTGAATTTCAATGCGGCTTATGCTCCCTCGGAGTATGCCTTTGGCGGCAGCGTGCTCGGCGTAACCACCGATGATCTTGATCAGCGCTTCGAACTGGAAGCGATGTGGACATTAAGTTTCTGATTTCTTCTCTTTCCTGTCATTCGTGAACAAGCCAGGGCCAGTGAGGTTGTAACTTGGAACTGCTGAAAAACTGGTTCAAGCGCTCATTCTCGGATCCACAGGTCGTCATCCTCGGCCTGTTTCTGGTTATTGGGTTCGCCATCATCATCGGGCTTGGCAAATGGCTGGCTCCAATGTTTGCCAGCCTGGTTATCGCCTACCTGCTTGAGGCCATCGTCAGCCGCTTACAAAAGTTCGGTATGTCGCGGACGCCGGCTGTGATCATCGTTTTCCTGCTGTTTATGGCCGTCCTGCTGTTCCTGCTGTTCGGACTGGTGCCGATTGTCACACGCCAGTTGGCCCAGTTGGTACAGCAGTTTCCTGACTACATTGCGCGTGGGCAGATCTTGCTCAAGCAGTTGCCGCAGAATTACCCGCAACTGGTATCCGAAGAGCAGGTAGACATCATTATTGGCCAGTTGGGTCAGGAATTGGCGACTCTGGGTCAGCAGGCCTTGGGTTGGTCGCTGGCTTCGGTTTCCAGCATCATCACGCTGGTCGTTTTCCTGGTTCTGATGCCGGTGCTGGTGTTCTTCTTCCTGAAAGACAAAGATTTGATGATCGGCTGGATAGCGGATTATCTGCCCAGGGAACGATCGCTCGCTACCAAGGTCTGGGTTGAGGCGGAGGCGCAAATTGCCAATTATGTGCGCGGAAAAGTGGCTGAAATCTTTATTGTCGGCCTGGTCACCTACGCCGTTTTTCTCATCCTCGGATTGCAGTATTCAGCATTGCTGGCAACCCTTGTTGGTTTCTCAGTCCTGATACCCTATATCGGCGCCGCGGTCGCTACGATTCCCATTGCACTGATTGCCTACTTCCAGTTCGGCTGGGACTGGTCATTCGGACATGTCATGATTGCCTACGCGATTATCCAGGCTCTGGATGG
>DAOWGA010000211.1 GCA_030637665.1 Lysobacterales bacterium
ATCGACCACTCGGACCGCTCAATCATTGTCTAGCAAGCAAATTCTTAGGCCGCCCGCAGCGACGGCGTTCTGCGTCTCTTCGATGGAGGCGGCGGTCTACCGGGTGATCCGGTTCTCGTCAACACTCTGATCGAAGACGACCAGTTCTTTCCACGTGTAGCGGTGAGCAGCGACAACTCTTTTCTTGTCATCTGGCAGAGTGATGAGCCCGACCCCATTGTCAACGTCGATCGCAAATGGGTGCGCAGCCAGGCCTTCGATGCCGCAGGAGAGCCGGACGGAGACGAGCAACTGATCAGCGTGCATTCATCGGGTGAGGCCAATGACGTGAATGCCGATGTAGCGGCACTGCGGGACGGTGGCTACGTGGTGGTATGGAGAAGCCGCGATTCCGCTGGCATCACCAACCTCAACATCCTGGCCAGGAGAATCGGGGCCAACGGCGTGCCTTTGGCTGCGCAATTTGTGGCCAACTCGACCATTGGTCAAAGCGAAAGGGAACCGACGGTAACGGAACTCAGTGACGGCGGCTTCCTGGTGGCCTGGGCGAACCCGGAAATCCAGGGGCGACGCTTTTTGGCGGACGGAACACCTGTGGGCAGCGACTTCCAGATTAATACGTTTACCACTGGAACCGAGGCAGAACCGGACGCTGTGCTCGGTCGGGACGGAGAAGTCCTGGTCGTGTGGAAGGATGAAGAAGAAGCCGGAGAAGACCGCGAAATCAGGGCCCGGCTCTACTCTGACAAACTGGTACCCCAGGGCAATGATTTTCGGATCAACACACTGATCACTGGCGTGCAGGATAACCCGAAGGCAGGTGATTATGGCCGCGGCGGATTTTTCGTGGTCTGGGAGAGTGCGACCAGCGTTGGCGATGACAACAACGCACAAAGCATTCAGGGCCGGATCGTGACAGGCGGCAATCAGTTTGCCGGACCCCAGTTTCAGGTCAACGGCTGGACTGTCGGAGCACAGCAATTCCCAGGCATCGGGGGCAGGAATGACCGAATCGCCGTAGGCTGGAAGAGCCAGGGCAACCCCGACACAACGAAAAATGTCATCAACGGGCAATTCTGGTCAATCTGCGGCATTTTCTGCGACAGCTTCGAATGAATCAGCCCCAGACACAGTCCCAATCCATACCCGAGACCCTGCTTGCGCGATACCAGCGCGTACGCCAGGCCAGCCTGGACCTGGCCGCCCCCCTGGAAGTCGAGGACATGGTCGTGCAAAGCATGCCCAATGCCAGCCCAACCCGCTGGCACCTGGCTCACACGACCTGGTTTTTTGAGCGCTTCCTGCTTGCCCCGCGCGGCACGGGCTTCCAGCCATACCGGGAAGGTTGGGACTACCTGTTCAACTCCTACTACTATTCGGTCGGCGATATGCACAAGCGCCCCGAGCGCGGTCTTCTGTCGCGCCCCACGGTCGCGGAGATACGCGCCTACCGCGATCATGTGGATGCGCAAATGGCGGAGCTTATCGACCGCAACCCAGGCGATACAGAACTGGAGTTCTTGCTTGAGCTGGGCCTCAATCACGAACAACAGCACCAGGAACTGATCCTGACCGATATCAAGCACGCCTTGTCCCGCAACCCCTTGAGACCTGCCTACCGGAAGGACCTGCAGGCACAGCCAGCCAGCAGTGAGCCCCTTCACTACACTGAATTCTCCGGCGGTATCGTGGAGATTGGCACGGATCAGTCCGGGTTCTGTTTTGATAATGAAACACCGCGGCACCGGGTGCTGCTGAATCCCTTTGAAATCGGATCACGCCTGGCCACCAACGCTGAATTCCGGGAGTTTATCGATGACGGCGGCTACCAGCGCCACGAGTTGTGGCTATCCGATGGCTGGGCCTGGATCAGGGAGCAGAATTGGTCGCGGCCAATCTACTGGTCGCAGGATCTGAGCAGCGAATTTTCACTGCTGGGTGAAATCGAACTGGATCCATACCGGTCAGTTTGTCATGTGTGTTATTACGAAGCAGATGCCTTCGCACGCTGGTCTGGCGCCCGCCTGCCCGGCGAAGCGGAATGGGAGCAGGTAGCGATGAATAAGCCGGTCTCCGGTAATTTGCTCGATCAACATAATTTTCACCCGGCAGGCAGCGATTCAGGTGAAGGCATAAGCCAGTTGTTTGGCGATACCTGGGAGTGGACTCAATCTCCATACAGCGCTTATCCGGGCTTTAGAGCCCTAGCCGGCTCACTGGGTGAATACAACGGCAAATTCATGTGCAACCAGATGGTATTACGTGGTGGCTCCTGCGCCACACCCCAGGATCATATTCGCCCCACTTACCGCAACTTTTTCCACCCGGATGCGCGCTGGCAATTCTCCGGGATACGCCTGGCCAGGGACGTCTGACCCTTGGATATGCAGGCCAACACGCGGGCAGCACCGCGGCTCATCGATTATTTTCCACCGCGGGCTGAAATGCGGGCAGACGTTCTGAATGGACTGTCCCAGGAGCAGAAAGAGATCTCACCCAAGTATTTCTATGACGCCCGCGGCTCTCACCTGTTCGAAGACATCACACAGCTGCCGGAATATTACCTGACCCGCACCGAGCGCAGCATCATGCAAGCATCGGTGACTGAAATGGCACGACTGGTCGGACCGAATGCGGCCGTGATCGAATTTGGCAGTGGCGCCGGAGCCAAAATTCGATTGCTGCTGGATCACCTGCACAAGCCGGTAGCCAGTGTAGCCGTGGAAATTTCCCGCGATCATCTGCTGGACTCTGCCCAGGCGCTGGCAGACGACTACCCATATCTGGATATCATCGCAGTCTGCGCGGACTTCACCCGGCCCTTCGAGTTGCCGCCAATCCCCGGCGCACGACGCAATCTGGTATTTTTCCCTGGCTCCACCATCGGCAATTTCCCAGCCGATGAGGCCATCAGATTACTCAAAGTAATGAACCAGGCCGCCGGCGAGGATGGAGCACTCTTGATCGGCGCCGACCTGGTGAAAGATACCCACATGCTGGAGGCGGCTTACAACGACAGTGCAGGCGTCACCGCCGAATTCAATCTGAACCTGCTTGCGCACATCAACCGGGAATTGATGGCTGATTTCGACCTCGACAGCTTTCGCCACCAGGCGGTGTATAACGAGGCAGCCGGGCGCATTGAGATGTATCTGGTCAGTCAGCGCGAGCACACAGTGCACATCGGTGACCAGCGTATCATTTTCAGTTCCGGCGAACGAATTCTCACCGAATATGCATATAAATACAGTTTGAGTGGGTTCGCGGATCTGGCAGCAAGTGCCGGATTCCGGGTGGTGAAAGTCTGGTCTGATCCACAAAACCATTTCAGCGTTCAATATCTGATCCGTGGCTAAAAAAGTGGCCTGTGAACATGCATGGCTAAATTGATCCGGATCTTTCACCGCCCAAGTAACACACTGCTGGCGGAAGGCAAACAGGGCTGGGATATTACCCCCTTCGAAGGCAACTACTACATCAGGAAAAAGTGCCTGATCGGAGCGCCGTTCAAACTGACCGCAATTCTGGGCCTGTGCCCGTATAAATTTATTTACCTGTGGCTGGATCTCCAGCCCGATGGCCAGTCCAGGGCCCGCTTCCTGGCATGGAAATATGTCATACCCAACCCATTGCTGCCTTTCATCTGGTTTCGCACCGGTATTTACGGCACCCATCCGGACATCGAGATACAGAAAGCCCCAGCCTCCGACCAGGATCCGAAGTAGTAATCTTTACCGGTTCCTGAATTTTCCGGCAAAGCCGCCTATACTCACCGACGCGGGGTGCTACCCGCTTCCAATAAAATTACATTCTTGAGGAGAAATCACCAATGAAAATCAAACTGCTTGCTGTACTTGTCACTTTCTGATTCACCGCTCTGTGCAGCCTGACTGCGCTTGCACAGGATCACACGCGAAACTGGGATAACGGAGCCGTGGTCGCCGTCACTGAAGTTCACATCAAGGACGGTATGTTCAACGCCTACATCAACGATCTCAACAACGTCTGGCGCAAATTTATTGAAGAACAAATGAAGGACGGCAGCGTAGTCAGCTACGGAATGTTCGCCAATGCGTCAGCCAGGGAAGGTGAGCCTGACCTGTATCTGACCGTCTCCTACGCAAACTGGGCTGCCTTCGATCTTGGCGAAGAGTATTTCAACAAGATCCGTGACAATGTTATGGGTTCAGCCGAAACCATGCGCAGCGCTGGAATCAAGCGCGGCGAGCTGCGCACTATCGGCAGCAGCTACAACCTGCAGGAAGTGAAGTTCAGAGACTGATAATTTCCATGCTGGATGATGAAAGGTTCTGCCACGGCAGAGCCTTTTATCTGGCCAGCAGGCGTTCGATGCCAGCGCCCCCTCTAACCCGCATAATTCACCAGG
>DAOWGA010000149.1 GCA_030637665.1 Lysobacterales bacterium
AGAATGGCCATGATGGCCTCGTTGAATTTCCGCAGCAAAGTCCGGTCATCGTTGAGGAAATAGTTCTTGACCAATTGCTGGGTCAGGGTGCTGCCGCCCTGCACGGCCCTGCCGGCCTTCAGGTTGGCCAGGATCGCGCGTGCGACGCCCTTGAGGTCCACACCGGGATGATGTTTGAAATTGCGGTCCTCCACCGCCTGCAGGCCGGTCAGCAACAACGGTGGCACCTGTTCGATTTTCACCAGGCTGCGGTCTTCTTTCTGCAATGGATAGATGGACGCAATCTCGGCCGGCTCCATCCGGACCAGGTCCAGTTCCCGCCGGGAGCCCGCTTCCCGCACAGCGTTAACCTGCCCCGATCCGAGCTGGACACTGAAGTGCAGCGCTTTTTCTGCCCCATCGGGAAAACGGAATGGCCGCCGGTAAATCTCAAACGTATTTCCGGAAACCTTGTAAAGGCCGGGCCTGGAGACAGAGCCGGCGCTCCGGTATCCAGCAACCGTCAGTTCGAGCTCCAGGTCCGCGCGCGTGAGCGCCAAGCCGGGATAGATATCGAGCGCACGGGCGTAAACCCGGCTGGGAAGATCCCACTTGCGGCCCTCGAATTCGGTCGTCACCTGGTGGTTCAGATAAACAACCCAGGGCACCAGCAAGCCAAGGAATATGCCAGCAGCCAGCAGCAGGAGCCTCCAGATTCGACCAACCCAGCCCAAGCTCGTCTTTTTGGCGGATTTCCTGCGCCTTCGGCCGGTCTTTCCTTTAGCCGTCTTCCTTTTGGCTGTCTTCTTCTTTCTTGTGCTCATCGATAAAAATGCCCTGTCACCGGGTGACATCACACGGCCCTTTGACCATAATGAATGGATTCCGTCCCGGTCGAATTTCTCCGGGCATGTGCATTCTATCCAGCCGGGCGTGGTAATTGCCACGGTAGCAGTAAAATCCGGGAAATATCCTACAAATATCATCCGCATGAGCAGAAAAAAGGCAAGCAAGGCAAACGATACGGGCTCCCTGGAAGCAGGCAGCCGCTCACCGCTTGTTTTCCTTCACTCGGTGACTGACGCCGCAGCGGCCGAAAATACCCTGGAAATATTCACGCAACTGGGCTGGAAGGCCTGGACTACTGACAACACACTGAAAGCTGCCGGGTCGGATGCCGGCGAGTACCAGCCGGAGCGCCTCGGTGAGTTACTGCTGGAACTCCAGCGCCGTGCACCCAACAGCATGCTCCTGGTCATCGATGCCGGGCTGGCCATCAAGGAGCAATCAATCAAGGCGCTCATGGCCCTGATGGATGAACTTTCCCAGGGTGAAAGTGAAGCGGCCGTCCTGACGGCTTTGAGCAACATTGATCCGGAACTGAATCCCTATGCCGGCCTTGAGCCAAACGGCAGCGACGAACCCGGCCAGGATCTTGCAGAAGACCTGGTGGCGCTGTTGGGCCCGGGACTCCTGCACGGGCACCACCAGTGGCCGCAGCACCTGTTATATTTTTCCGCTGGCGCAGCCCAATTGCTTGCACACAAGGACACCGTTGCGGCCACTGCACTGGCCATGCTGGTGGAGCAGGGCGGACGCTTGCTGCTTGCGGACAGCCTGTTCCTGCACGACCCGCGGCGCAGCCTGTTTGAGCAGGCCGGGCTCGAAGCACACGAACAACGGCGACCCGTCGCCTGGGGTCAGTTGTCACAAAGACTGGATGCGTGGCTGCGTAGTGATCTTTCAGAGTTCGCCGAATATGGTCCCGCTGACACACCATTGACATTGCACATCAGTCACAGCTGGGGAGGCGGTGTCGCGCAATGGGTCGAATCTTTCATTCAATCAGACCGGAAAGGGCAAAACTTTCAACTTCGTTCCGAGGGCCCCCAGTCCGGCGAGGGGGCCGGTCAGCGCCTTGCGCTTTATTATGGCAACAAGACCGACGCCCCGGTCGCCAGCTGGTGGCTGCAACCGCCCATCCGCTCCAGCGCCGCGGAGAACGCACAATACCGGGAAATTGTGCTGGAGATCACGCGGCGTTACGGAGTGGGACGAATCATCATTTCTTCGCTGGTCGGCCACAGCCTGGATGCACTGGGCACGGGGTTACCCACGGTTCAGGTGTTGCACGACTTCTACCCCCAGTGGCCACTGCTGGACACTCACCCGGGCCAGTATGTGGAGAATGGGGATACGGCCGGCCTGGAGCGGGCATTGAAGGAAAACCAGCTACTGCCGGATTTCAGAGAGCGGGATGCGAAGTCCTGGAATGCACTCGCCAGGGCCTGGCGTGAAGCCATTTCGACCTGGGCTGTCAAGGTGGCTGCGCCCAGCCACTCGGTGGCTGAGATGTTCCATAGACTGAATCCGGCATGGGCCGATATTGAAATTGAGATCATCCCCCATGGCCTGCCGCCGCTGCCCGCCGGGCAGGAGGTTCGGCCTCGGGAACGCGAAGATGGAAAACTCAGGCTGCTTGTTCCTGGCCGCGTACAGCAAGGCAAGGGCCGGAACCTGTTACTCGAAGCTTTGCCCGAATTGACCCGCTACGCCCATGTATATCTGGTGGGCGCCGGAAAGGAAGGCGAGGCTTTCTTCGGCCATTCCGGCGTCGACGTGATACTCAAATATCGAAGAGAAGAGTTGCCAGTCATCCTTGCCGGCATCGGGCCGCAGCTCAGCGCACTGTTATCAGTGGTGCCCGAGACCTTCAGCTACACACTGTCCGAAATGCAGGAGCTCAACATCCCGGTCGTGGCGACCCGCGTTGGCAGTCTTCAAGAGCGCATTGTTGAGGGGGAAACCGGCTGGCTTATTGAGCCCGATGCGGCTTCGCTGGTGGAAAAAGTAAAATTTCTGTCGAAAAACAGGGATGCTTTGGAAGCTCTGCGCTCCCGGCTGTCAGAATTCTCGCATCCGAACGCCGGCCAGATGCTGGGCAAATATGATCAGCTGTGCATGCCCAGGCCTGTGCGGCGTCAGAATCTGGCCAGGCTGGAATCCGGGTCCATTCAACTCGCTGCTTTCGCCTTTGAGCAGGTTCAACTGAAACAGCGTGTACGCGAACTGGACCACGACAGTAAATTACTGAAGCGTGAAGTCGTCAACCGCACACACTGGGCCGAAGAGCGACACCGCGCCCTGGTGGAAGAGCAGGAATTGCGCGACCGCTGGGTAAAAAGCCTCAACGAGCAACTGCAGGATGCCCACCAGGCTCTCGATCACGAAAAGTCCGTCCTTGAACAGAGCCAGGTGCACTTCGCACAGCTGAAAGCACAACATGACTGGGTTCTGTCCAGTACTTCCTGGCGAATTACCCGGCCGTTCCGGGTGGGCCGCAGAATATTGAAGAATCTGCTGCAGGCGCGAGCCTGGGATCCCCTCAGTTGGCCCCTGCTGATATCCCAACTCGTTCGCACGCTGAAGGCACAGGGCCTGCACGGCGCACTGACACGCTCGCAGCTGGCCCACCAGAAATCGTTCACCCCCGAAGGACTCGAGCTTGAGCATGTTGAGGAAGTCGGAAGCCCGGATGCCCCGGCTTCATTGCCGGCACCTTCAGATCCTGTCGTTTCCATCATCATTCCGGTTTACAACAATTGGCTTTACACGGCCGCCTGTCTTCGCTCGCTGGCGGAAACCTTCTGCCGGGCGAGTTTTGAAGTGATCGTCGTCGATGATCAATCATCCGATGAAACTGCCGAAAGACTGACGGCGGTAGAGGGCCTGAACAGCATCCGCAACGAAAAAAACCAGGGTTTTATCGGCAGCTGTAACCGCGGTGCGCTGGAAGCGCGCGGAAAATATGTCGTGATGCTGAACAATGACACCCAGGTCCTTGACGGCTGGCTTGATGCCTTGCTGGACACCTTCCAGCGTTTCCCTGATACCGGGATGGCCGGCGCCCGGCTGATCTATCCCGACGGCACCTTGCAGGAAAACGGCGGCATCATTTTCAATGATGGCTCGGGTTGGAACTACGGACGGGGAGAGGAGGCCGAAAAGCCGGAATTCCAGTTTGTACGGGAGGTGGACTACTGTTCGGGCGCCTGCATCATGCTGGAGACGGAATTGTTTCAACAACTGGACGGCTTCGATACCCACTATTCTCCGGCCTATTACGAGGATACCGACCTGGCCTTCCGGGTACGCGCCAGGGGCCTTAAAGTTCGTGTACAACCCAGGGCAACCATCGTGCATCATGAGGGCATCACATCCGGCACGGACATTGCCAGTGGCGCCAAGCGCTACCAGGCGGTCAACCGCAGGAAATTTCTCGACCGATGGCAAGACGCGCTGGCCAGCTACTCCAGTCCGATTGCAGACCCGAACGACAGCAGTGCGGTCAGGCGCGCGCGGGACCATCGATTGAAAGGGCGTATTCTGCTTATCGATGCCTATACGCCGGAGCCAGACCAGGATTCAGGCAGCCTGAGGCTGCGCTACCTGATGGACTGCTTTTCCAGCCTCGGTTATGGCGTCACTTTCTTTGCCGACAACCGTGGCCATTCCGGCAGCTATACAACTGACTTGCAACAAGCCGGCGTGGAGGTAATTTACAAACCCTGGCTCGATTCCCTGCACGATTTTTTCACAGATCGCGGGACAGAGTTTTCTTTCGTGATGATCAGCCGGCATTACGTAGCGGTAAATTACATCTCGCTGCTTAAACGGTATTGTCCGCAGGCAAAGTTTATCTTCGACACGGTGGATCTTCATTACCTCAGGGAACAAAGGCTGGCGGAGCTTGAGGACAGTCTTCCATTAAAGCGGGTGGCGGCCCAGACACGCCGTTCGGAACTGGCTGTCATCAGTGATGCGGACGCGACCCTGGTCGTCAGCCCGGCGGAAAAATCCGTGCTGGAAAAGGATGCACCTGATGCCAGGGTCCACGTCATCAGTAACGTTCACGAAGTCGTCGGCAGCCGCCGGTCGTGGTCTGATAGAAAGGATATCTTTTTCGTCGGTGGCTACCAGCACCCGCCAAACGTGGATGCCGCCACCTGGTTCGTCAGCAGCATATGGCCGCTGGTCAGAAAGCAATTGCCTGATATCCAGTTTCACCTGATCGGCAGCAAGGCGACGGAGCAAATCCGTTCTCTGCATGGCAACGGCGTGCAATTCCATGGCTTCGTAAAAAGCCTCGAGCCATGGCTGGATGATTGCCGCCTGGCCGTGGCGCCGCTGCGCTATGGCGCCGGCATCAAAGGCAAGGTCAACATCAGCATGAGCCGCGGACAACCGGTGGTGGCCACACCCATGGCGGTGGAAGGTATGTTTGTGAATTCCGGCGAGGAAGTTCTGGTCGCGGAAAGCGCTGAAGATTTTGCCGCCGGGATTGTCCGCCTATATCAGGATGAGCAGTTGTGGAACCGCATTTCGGCTGGAGGCCTGGAGAATGTCAGAAAATATTTCTCAGTTGAAACCGCCAGGCTAAGCTTGCAGGAACTCCTGAAAACACTGCGCTGAACCACATCTGGCTTGCTTACTTGAGCCGTCGCGCCTCGATCACATTGGTCACAGTACCCAGTCGATTCAGCAATTCACTGAGCTGCTCATAGTCCCTGACCCTGACATTCAGCCGGATGGTCACCTCGTCCAGTGTCTCGTCCAACCGGCTGCTGATATCAGTAACTTTCGTTTCTGAGGCTGAGAGGACGTTGGATATATCACGGATCAAATCCCGGCGGTCATAGGCCCTGACCAGAATCTGGACAGAGTAATTCGCAACGGGCTTTTCACCCCAGCTGACCTGCAGCAAGCGCGGATTGTTCTCGCTTTGCCAGTGCAGAATCTGGCGGCAATCATCCCGGTGGATGGTCACCCCCTTGCCGCGCGTGATGTAGCCCGCAACCGGGTCCCCGGGAACAGGCTGACAACACCTGGCAATGGTTGTCATCAGGTTGCCAACTCCCTCGATGGTGACGTCACCGGCGCCTTTCAGCTGCTGCTCGCGTTTTCGGTTGGGCGTGCGCGTGACCAGGTCTTCGGCCTGGGGAACAACCTGCTCTGCCCGCAAGCGATCGATGGCGTTAACTACCTGGCCGACGGTCAGGTCACCGTTGCCAACCGCAACAAACAGATCGTCCACCGCGGCCAGGCTGAAGCGCTCGAGCACCGGCTTGAAGTCGCTCAGAACCAAGCCGATCCGCCTGGCCTCATTTTCTATGGATTCTTTGCCGGCCCGCAGGTTTTCTTCCCGGCTTTCAAGCTTGAACCACTGGCGGACCTTTGATCGCCCTCTCGCACCATGAATATAACCCAGACGGGGATTAAGCCAGTCGCGGCTGGGCCTGCCCTGCTTCGCCGTCAGGATCTCTACGCGGTCGCCGGTGTTCACAACATGGGTCAGGGGCACGATGCGGCCATTGACCTTGGCCCCGCGGCAGCGGTGCCCAACCTCGGTATGAACGTGGTAAGCGAAATCGAGCACGGTGGCGCCAGCCGCCAGGTCCACAACCTGGCCACGCGGCGTCAGGACGTATACACGGTCCTCGGTGGTCGCGGACTGGAAACTGTCCAGCAGGCTCTGATCGTCGAGGTCTGCATCGCCGGAATCGAGCAACTGACGCATGACGGCGATCTTGTTATCGAATGCCGGGTCGGTCGGGCCGCCCTCCTTGTAACGCCAGTGAGCCGCGACACCCAGTTCTGCATGCTCGTGCATCTGGTGCGTGCGGATCTGTATCTCCAGCGCCCTGCCCTCGCGGTCAGCAACGGCCGTGTGCAGCGACTGGTAATTGTTGCCCTTGGGGGTGGTGATGTAGTCGTCGAATTCACCCGGTATGGGTTGCCACAGAGTGTGGACCAGCCCCAGAGCGCTGTAACAACCCGGCAGGTCATCCACCAGTACACGTACCGCTCTGACGTCAAATAACTCGTGAAAATCCAGACCTTTACGCTGCATTTTTCTCCAAATACTGTAAATGTGCTTGGGCCGGCCCTTTACCTCTGCCGAAATCCCGGCTTGGTGCAGCGCGGCCGCGAGTTTGTCCATAAAACCGCGGATGAAACGTTCGCGCTCTGTGCGGTGCTCTGCAACCAGTTTTGCCACGCGCTGGTATTGCTCCGGCTGCTCGTAACGGAAAGCCAGGTCTTCCAGTTCCCACTTCAACTGCCAGATGCCGAGCCGGTTGGCCAGGGGTGCATGGATCAGCATGGTCTCTCTGGCCAGGGCCCGGCCCAGTTCGATGTCATCACCGGCCCCGCGCAACAACACCAGTTCCCAGGCGAGATCGATCAAAACAACGCGCACATCTTTCACCAGCGCCAGTAACAGCCGCCTCAGGCCCTCGGCACTGCGTTCGGTACTGCTCAGTGTGCGGTCGGATTCATAAAGCTTGAGCTTGTTAAGCTCCTCCAACTGTTGCTGCAACTCGGCTGGAAGTGTATCGACTATCCCGTCCAGCTCACCTCCAGACTGCTCGGCGACGTGGAGCATGGCGCAACTGATGGTGATGGGATCGGCGGAAAGGTTTTCCAGTATTTTCAGAAGTTCGAGCAGGAGTTCACGCGAAGACGGTTTCAGTAGCCGCGCGCCAAACAGTTTCTGCAACACCGCAAGACATAAATCCGCGGCCGGGCCGGCAGATAAACTGTACTCTTTGACCCACGCTTCCAGTTCGGTGCGGCTGGCTGGCTTTGTTTTGGCCGGCTTCGCTTTTGATTTTTGATTAGTGCTTTTGCTGTTCATGGCCTCATATTTTACAGTCAATTATTGGCCCAGCCCGGTATCCATCCAGGCTTGGGCCAGCCGTTTTTCCGACACTTTCCCATCGGTCCCCAGGCGCTGGGCAAACAGTGACACCCGGTATTCTTCCAGCAGCCAGCGAAATACGTCCAGCTGTTCATCGTACAGCGCACCCTGTTCCAGCGCAGCAATGTAGCGGTCCCACCAGGGCTGGATTTGTGCCAGGCGCTGCCGGTCCCGGTTCGGGTCCTGCTCCAGTTGCTCCAGTCTTTCCTCGATTCCCCTGAGGTAACGGCGGTAGTGTGACAGGCGGCCCGGCTCGAGATCAGCCAGGAAGCCCGGGTAGACCAGGTCATCCATTTGACTTCGCACATCATCACTGACGACCGGCCAGCGGCTTTCAAAGGTTTCTGACAATCTTGCCGATACCCGGCCATAGACAGGCAGCAACTGGTTGAGCAAGTCTGCCAGTTGCAATTCCGTTTTTCCAAGTTCGTTGCGAACGCGGCTGCACAGGGTTTCAAAGGCCGCTTCATCCAAAACGGTGCTGAGGTCGCCTGCCGCTTCACACAAACTCTTCCACACCAGTTCCCTGACCAGTTGTGTACTGCTGCCAAGTGCAGACCATACCAGCATGGCATCTTTGCTCAGGCCATGGTGCTTCGCCAGGTAATTCAGCTTATCCGCGAGGTGGAGGGCCAGCAGCCGCCGCACGCCATCAATGTGTGACAGGACCGCATCTTCCCAGGTATCGAACAAACGCATGCCTACCGCTGTTTCCTGGTCGACCAGCGCGGGCCAGGCAGGGTTTCCATCAGCGGTAATAATGCTTTGTTCGAGCTTACCGAAGGCCCAGGTCGTTTCGCCGTCCCGCTTGTGCGCTTCACCCTGGCGATCCATGAACCGGCGGCGTGCCTTGTGGCCGAAAGTTTCCTGCAAGGACTTAAGATCCCTGCCCTGCGCGATAACTTCACCATTCTCATCCGTTACACAGATATTGAAACGGTAGTGGTTCGCGATGGCTTCCTCATCCAGATCCGCCGTCCGGACCGGCAAGCCGGTCAGGTCCCGCAGAGCAGCCGCGCACTCCTCCAGCATGGGCATGTTCTGCCTGCCGTGCAGCCTTTCCACGAGTGCATCCGCAAATGAAGGCGCCGGTGTGAGCGATCGCCTGAGTGGCTTGGGCAACTGCTTGATCAAAGCCACCAGTTTGTCCCGCAGTAGCCCCGGAACCAGCCACTGGAGACGGCTTGGCTCAAGGGTATTCAGAAATTCCAGC
>DAOWGA010000233.1 GCA_030637665.1 Lysobacterales bacterium
AGGGTTGTTGCGGGAGCGCGCCATGCGCGCGAAATATGGCTCTGAAACCAGGCAGCCTGATTCAAACAGGAGTGATATGGGCAGACGCAGCAAGCGAATGAGAAAAACCCGGGGCGGGGGTGGAATCAGGCAACTGCCCTGGCGGCAACCGCATAATCCCTACCCGCCGCTGGAAGTACTGGACGCCGACCAGGTCGAGCAGATCCACCTCGCTTCTTTGTCTCTACTTGAAAATTACGGTATGCGCGTGATGCACGAAGGCGCACGCCAGATGCTTTCAGATGCCGGCGCCGATGTGAACCATGACACCGGGATGGTGCGCTTTGATCGCGAACTGGTGATGGAGAAAGTTGCGCTGGCGCCGTCAGAATTCACCCTGCACGCGCGAAATCCCGCAAAGAACATCAAGTTGGGTGGCAACCACCTCGCCTTCACTTCGGTGGGCGGACCAGCTTATTGCAACGACCTCGACCGCGGCCGACGCCGCGGTACCTTCGAGGAAGCCTGCGACTACATCAGGCTGGTGCAAAGCCTGGATATCATTCACCAGGAAGGCGGCGGGCCTTTCGAGCCAATTGAGCTACCCGCCGAGACCAGGCACCTGGACCTCTACCACGCCCAGATCCGGCTGTTGGACAAGAACTGGCAACCGATTGCCCTGGGTCGCGACCGCGCGCGGGATGCGATCAACATGGCCCGCATCGGCCTGGATATGAGCGCTGATGAAATGGCGGAAAAACCGGCCTTGTTCGCAATCATCAACACCAATTCACCGCTGCAACTGGATATGCCAATGGCGGAGGGCATAATCGAAATGGCCGGTGCAGGCCAGGTCGTTTGCATCACACCATTCACGCTGGCCGGAGCGATGGCGCCGGTTACACTGGCCGGCACCCTGACCCAGCAGAATGCCGAAGCACTGGCGGGCATCACGTTTACCCAGGTGGTGAAACCGGGCGCCCCGGTGGTCTACGGCGCCTTCAGCTCCAACGTGGATATGAAAACCGGCTCGCCGGCTTTCGGCACGCCGGAGTATTCGAAAGCCGCCCAGGCCAGTGGGCAGTTGGCCAGGCGTTATGGTTTACCGTTTCGTTCCAGCAATGTGACCTCATCCAATGTCGTAGACGCCCAGTCGACTTATGAAAGCTCAATGGCGCTGTGGAGCGCCATCACCGGCCACGCCAACATCATCGTGCACGCCGCTGGCTGGCTGGAGGGCGGCCTCACCGCCTCCTTTGAAAAACTCATTGTGGACGCGGAAATGCTGCAGATGATGTCCGAGTATCTGCAGCCCATCGAAGTCAACGATGAAACCATTGCGCTTGACGCCATTGCCGAAGCTGGCGCCGGTGGCCATTTCTTCGGCGTGGAACACACGATGTCCCGCTACGAGACGGCTTTCTATCAGCCTTTCCTTAGCGAGCAGCGTAACTTCGAGGCCTGGGAGGAAGCGGGATCAGTCGATACCCAGGCCCGCGCCAACCGCATATGGAAGCAGCTGCTGCACGACTATCAACAACCACCGCTCGATCCGGGAATCGATGAGCAACTGACTGAGTACGTGACAAAGCGCAAGGAAGGCGCTGCCGTGATTTAGAAAAAGGGGCAGGATGTCGAAACACCCTGCCCCGGTTCTTGCTAGTGGCTTCTCAGCCTGTTCATTTTATTAACTACCGTGCGTGTACCTCCTCCACCGAGAAGTTCCTGTCTTCTCCGTGACATGCCACGCAGGCCTCACCGATCTCATTCGTGTTGCTGGCCGCATGCGCTGCCGCACCGATACCATCATGGCAAGACAGGCAAGCTGCAGCTTCAGGCATCATCGGGCTCCAGAAATCCTGCGGCGCCACGGTATCCAGCCGTCCCATGGGCAACGGCAGATTGTAGGTTCCCTCTTCATGGCAGGATTCGCAGTTGCGAAGATCACCCGGGTATACGACGTGGCCATAATCATGCAGACTGCTTCTGTAACCATAAACGAGGTAGCCTCTCTCCAAATCCTCTCCACGGTGAATCTTGTGGATCATATATTTGAAGTGGATCGACTCGGGAGGACCGGTTCCTTCGGGACGTACGATCGCATCGGTAGCATCCGGCCTGTGGCAGGTTTGACAGTAGCCACTTGCATCATGCCGGTTGCTGCCGTGCAGGGTCAGGTTGGAGTGGCAGTTTTCACAGGTGGCGTCGTCAACTATCATGCGCCTCGGTTCTGCTACGTCACCCGTCACGGCGAAGGGAACGATGAAGTTTTGCATTTGGTCACTCATGGTGAATTCATTGTCTTCACCCTCATTAATGACCGCGCCGCTGATACGTCCCTCGACACCCATTGAATAAGAGCCTGCAGAATCATTCGGCATCCGGGTGCTGAATTGATAGGTCCAGTTCGTACCGGTTTTCTGCAAATTACTCAGCCCGTCTTCCTGGACATAGTAGGCAAAATCTTTATTCGGTCCGGTAATGGCAAATCGAAGGCGATTAAGCTTGGCCGGGTCGAGAGGCCCGTTCTTGTCATTCAGGGAGAAGGTCACGCGTGGCCTCTCGCCGGGAGTGGCGTTGTCAATTTCCAGAATCTCCACCAGGACGCCACCCAGTTGGGCTGACTTGTAATCCACTTGATGGGCGCCGTTAACCGACCGGTCATACTCTTCTCCGGAATCCGGCTGGTGGCAGAAAGCGCAGTTGTCATCATTCGACTGCGCCAGATGGCCTTCACCCGTTTCAAAATCGATATCTTCATGGCATGAACCACAGACTCTGCGTGAAGGACGTTCCATCCAACGGGTGTGCTGCATGGCTGCCTCACCCCTGAAGGTACCGGGGGGATTACTCGCACAACCGAATACCGTGGTGTTGACGGCCAGTTCCTGCACTTCATCGCCAGTAGCGGAGTCCAGCAGGAAGAATGATCTTCCATCGTCGACCCATTTACCGGTTTCTGCGGATCCTACCGGGCCGCCTTTTGCAAAAAGCTTGCCGTCAGCGCTGTCAATGCGGATCTCGACGTTACCAGCGTATGCCCAGTCAAGAGTTGTCACGCCCCTGCCTGTTCCGTCACAAACGGGTGTTGGGCTGGGGCCGGCGACCATCGGAAATCCTGCACTCGGCGTGCCGCCGGTATGGCAGACTTCGCAGTCATTCAGAATAGGCGGATACCCGTCTTCCATTTCCATATGTACCTGGTGCACGATGACATCGAGACTCTTGCTGCTTTCGGGGTCACGCGAGGAGACGTAGCTCGGGTTGTGGCATTGCCCGCAGATACCAACTTCCTGGTACCGCCCGCCGTGCATACTCAGTGGGTCATGACAGCGGTTACAGGTGTCCGTGGCTACCACATCCCGGGGCTTCGGCATGCCTGAACCTGAAGGGATGAAATTGTACAATTCGTTGTCGTAATAACGCTCCAGGTTGTATTCATCACGCAGGTCACGAGTAGCAACGCCGCCCAGTGTGTGGGTGGCATCCACTTCGTAGTCCGCAGGTAGCACGGTCGTGAACTTGTAGGTGTAAAGGCCCTGTTCGATCGTCGTGTAAACGCCATTCCGATCGCGGGTGCTTTCGGGATTTCCATAGTAAAGGTGATAGTTGAACTTCTGCTCTTCACCCGCCGGGATATAGGTCAGCATGAAACGGATGTCTACCGGCCCTGGTGTGTACACGCCGTACATATCCAGTGGCAGTCCATTGGTATTTTTTAGCGAGAACGTCACCAGCGGCGCCAGATCGTCCGGGATTTCAATGCTGATAATTTTGAGATCCAGGCCGGGATAAGCCACGGCGATCTCAGCCTCCGTCAGATAATATTCCTTGTCTTTGGCTGTATAACCTCCGTTGTCAGCATCGATGCTCTTTGCTACCAGGTTGGTGCTTGTGCTCAGTATGAGAACCAGACCAACCAGGAGCGAAAAAATCAAATCCTTCCTCATTGTTTTCTCCTTGATTCTGTACACTTTTTCGCTTTCCAGGCGGGGCGTACGATTTGTTGATATAAAGCCGTTCAACAGGAACATTATTTAGAGTAAGATTCCATGATATGGATCAACTAATAAGTCCTATTATTGACATCAATTGCTTCTGACGTGAGTCAATACAAAACCCGGCCCAAAAGCATATATTCACCGGGCACTGTTGGTAATGAAGGAACCTGCATGAAAAACGTCAAGCTGTGTTTGCTGATGCTAATACTTGTATTGCCAGTTTCTGTACTCGCTGCCGAGACCCGGGATCTGGCTGAAGCATGTGACAGTTGCCACGGCCCGCAAGGTGTATCCAGTGAGACCGATGTGCCCACCATCGCCGGGCAACTCTCGACTTACATTAGTACCAACCTCAAGTCTTACCAGATATGGGGACGCCCCTGCATCAAGAGCACCTACCGGCATGGAGATACTTCCAGGCCCGTAACGACCATGTGCAAGATCTCAGAAGGTCTGACTGACGACGAAATTGAAGCCCTGAGCAAACATTACGAAGCACAGAAATTTATTC
>DAOWGA010000100.1 GCA_030637665.1 Lysobacterales bacterium
AACATGTTTTCCATCGGGCGACCAGCCCGGGTCTGTGTCGTTCGCTTTATGACTCGTCAAACGATGCGTTTGCCCATCGCTGACGTTTGTCCACCACAAATCGGTGCGCCCCTTGTTGGCATCCATATCGGTTTTTCGCAGGCTGTAAACAACCTTGCCGCCATGCGGAGAAAGAATGGGTGATCCCACTCGATCCAAGCGCACCAGGTGATCTGCCGTAAAGGTACCGGCGACAGCCGCACCACTGACGAAAATTCCGATAAAAAGCAGGGAGATTCCCATTCGACTGATCATCATTTCACTCTCTGTTTTGTTTGTATTGAGGCACTGTGGTTTATAATTCCATACCTATCATTCCACTATTCGAGATTCATGTGAACCCCGAAGCTCCCGAAGATTGGCCGCTGTGAGCCCAGTCAGCAAAACCCGATTGCTGCAGGAGTTGCACCAGGCCGTCCCGCGCCAAATCATTCTGGATTCTGCCGAGGCCATGCGGCCATTCGAGTGCGACGGCCTGTCGGTGTACCGAAAACTGCCCTTGCTGGTTGCATTGCCGGAAGACACGGGCCAGGTGCGGGAAATTCTCAAGGTCTGCAACCACCTGGGTGTACCCGTGGTGACACGCGGAGCCGGCACGGGCCTGTCGGGGGGTGCCTTACCCATCGAGCAGGGACTGCTGCTGGTACTGACCAAACTGAACCGCATTCTGCACATCGACCCGCTGAACCGGACGGCCCGGGTTCAAGCGGGCGTTCGCAATCTCGCCATCAGCGAAGCCGTGGCGGCTCATGGTCTTTATTACGCGCCTGACCCCTCATCACAGATTGCCTGCAGTATCGGCGGAAATGTGGCTGAGAACGCCGGCGGCGTGCACTGCCTCAAATACGGACTGACCGTGCACAACGTGATGGAGGTCAGCATGCTGACCATCGAAGGCGAGGAACTGCTGCTCGGCGGCGCGGCGCTGGACTCACCGGGCTACGATTTACTGGCCCTGGCTAACGGCTCGGAAGGAATGCTGGGCGTGATAACGGAGGTCCTGGTGCGCCTTCTCCCGCTACCGGAAACGGCCCAGGTAGTGCTGGCGGGCTTTGCCAGTGTTGATGCTGCTGCAGCTACAGTCAGCGCCATCATAGCTGCCGGGATTGTGCCCGCAGGCCTGGAGATGATGGACCGTTTGTCCGTCGAGGCTGTCGAGGCCTTCAATTCACCCGGTTATCCGCGCGACGCCGAGGCCGTCCTGCTGTGCGAACTGGATGGCGGTGAAGCGGAGGTTGCGGAGCAAATGGCCCGTGTGCAGAAGATCCTGGAGGCACAGCAGGCCACATCAGTTTCCGTGTCCACCAGCGAAGCCGACCGTCTGCGCCTGTGGCAGGGGCGTAAGAACGCTTTTCCCGCAGTGAGTCGGATCCGGCCGGACTACTATTGCATGGATGGCACCATACCGCGCCGTGAACTGCCCCGGGTCCTGGCACAAATCAGCGCTGCATCACAGCGCTACGGCCTGCCCGTCGCCAATGTTTTTCACGCCGGTGACGGTAATCTGCACCCTTTGATTCTTTACGATGCCAACCAGGAGGGCGATCTGGATCAGGCTGAGAAGTTGGGTGCGGAAATCCTTACAATGTGCATCGAGGCAGGCGGCACGGTAACCGGCGAGCACGGCGTCGGAATGGAGAAGCTCGACTCGATGTGTGAGCAGTTCACGGCTGCGGAGCTCAAGCAGTTTCACGCCCTGAAGGAAGCCTTCGACCCCGTTGGTTTACTCAACCCGGGCAAGGCAATACCAACCCTGCACCGCTGCGCTGAACTGGGAGCGATGCACGTGCACAAGGGCAAACTCCCGTTTCCCGATCTGCCGAGGTTCTGATCCGTGGACCGACAGGAATCGATCGTAAAAAAGGTCAAAACCGCCCTCGACCAGCGCTCAGCACTGGCCATCCATGGCGGGAATACCAAGGCGTTTTATGGCTACCCCGTACAGGGCGAGCCATTGGATATCTCGGGGCACAGCGGCGTGGTCGAATACGACCCCGGCGAACTGGTGATCACCTGCCGGGCAGGCAGCCGTTTGGCTGATATTAAGGCCCTGCTGGCGGATAACGGGCAGCATCTGCCGTTCGAGCCACCTGCGTTCGGAGAGCAGGCCACCATCGGCGGCACCGTCGCCTGCGGCTTTTCCGGACCGCGCCGCCCCTGGTCCGGCAGCCTGCGTGACTATCTGCTGGGCATAACCATGGTGAACGCATCCGGGCAAATCGTCCGCTACGGCGGCCAGGTCATGAAAAACGTCGCAGGTTATGACGTCTCCCGCCTGCTTGCCGGGTCCATGGGCACACTGGGGGTGTTGCTGGAAGTTTCTTTCAAGGTCCTGCCGATGCCCGCGCGGGAACTGACTTTGAGCTTCGAATGCGACCAGGCAGAGGCGATACGCCGTTTCAACCGCTGGTCGGGCCAGCCTGTGCCTCTGTCAGGCGCCAGTTGGTGGCGGGGGATCCTGCAGCTTCGCCTGTCCGGTGCTGTATCTGAAACCGGGCGCGCGGCAGATCGCTTGCAGGCCGTTCGTGTCTGCGAAGATACCCGGTTTTGGGACGACCTGCGGGAACAACAATCCGGTTTTTTCAGGGAACCTGGCAATCTGTGGCGCCTTTCGCTGCCACCCGCAACGGAGCCGGTCGACCTGGGCAGTGACTGCCTGGTGGACTGGGGTGGCGCACAACGTTGGTATCAAACACCAATGCCCGAGGATGAAATCCGTGATCTGGCTGCCAGAAACGGCGGTCATGCCACCTTGTTCAGGGGGGATGCCCATTGTGAGCGTTTCCACCCGCTGCCGCCTGCCATGCAGCGTATGCACAGGAGAATCAAGCAGGCCTTCGACCCTGATGGCCTGTTTAGCCCCTATCGCATGAGCCGGGACTGGTAATGCGCACCTTCCTGAGCGAAGAGCTGAAAGATACCCCCGAGGGCCGCGAAGCCGATCAAATTTTACGTTCCTGCGTTCATTGCGGCTTTTGTAACGCGACTTGTCCGACCTACCTGCTGCTGGGTGACGAACGCGATGGGCCGCGCGGCCGCATTTACCTGATCAAGGAGATGCTGGAAAACGACACAGCATCGAGGGAAACCCAGCTGCACCTGGATCGCTGTCTGACTTGCAGAGCCTGCGAAACGACCTGCCCCTCGGGCGTAGCTTACAACCGTCTGCTGGAAATCGGGCGGGCCGCCGTGGAATCACGCGTGGAACGGCCACTTCTCGAACGCGTTCAGAGGGAAGCTATCCTGCGCACGGTACCTGAACCAGGGCGTTTTCGCCTGCTGCTCTCGCTGGCGCGCCTGTTCCGGCCGTTGCTGTCACCGGCCATGAAAAAGACGATCCCGGCCA
>DAOWGA010000069.1 GCA_030637665.1 Lysobacterales bacterium
ATCAATCGCGTCTCCCTGTTCGCACTGATTTTCTCCATTGGTATCCTGGTCGATGACGCCATCGTGGTGGTCGAGAACATCCACCGGCATCGCGGCCTTAAAAAGGGACCAATCTCGGGCCTGATACCCGGCGCCGTCGATGAGGTGGGCGGGCCGACCATCCTGGCCACCTTCACCGTCATTGCCGCATTGCTGCCAATGGCCTTCGTCACCGGCCTGATGGGGCCGTATATGAGCCCGATCCCGATCAACGCCAGCATGGGTATGCTGTTTTCATTGGCCGTGGCGTTGATTCTCACGCCGTGGCTTAGCAACCGACTGCTAAACCGTGAGCACCACGCGAGCGATGCCGACGCGGGCCCGGGCAAACTGCTGGGTGTTTTCACACACCTGATGAGTCCGTTTCTGTTCCGGAAGAAAGGCCGCAGGGCCCGCATCCTGCTGTATGGCGGCTTGATGGCGGCGATCGCGTTTGCCATGGCGCTGGTGCTGTTTGAAGCGGTGGTGCTGAAGATGCTGCCATTCGACAACAAGTCAGAATTCCAGGTGGTGCTGGATATGCCCGAGGGCACTCCGGTGGAGGCCACCGCAGCAGTGCTGGATGAACTGGCCCGGGTGATCGAAACCGTGCCAGAAGTGACCGACTACCAGGTCTATGCCGGCACGGCCGCGCCGATCAACTTCAACGGCCTGGTCAGGCAGTATTACCTGCGCAATGAGGGCACCATGGGGGACATCCAGGTGAACCTTCTGGACAAGCACCACCGCGACCGCAGCAGCCACGAGATCGCCTCCTCTTTACGAAATGACCTCGCGGCGGTAGCCGCCAGCTACGATGGCTCCGTCAAGGTGGTTGAAGTCCCACCGGGGCCACCGGTGATGTCGCCCATCGTGGCTGAGATCTATGGCCCCGACTACGAGGAGCAAAAGCGCCTGGGCAAGGAACTGGAGATGATTTTCCGGTCCAGCCCTGACATTGTGGATATCGACAGCAGTGTCGAAGCCGACGCGCAACGCTTCGTCGTGGAGGTGGATCGCCAGCGGGCTTCGTTGCTGGGCGTTTCCCAACAACAGGTCAGTAACGCCATCGCCATGGCCCTGGGCGGTGAAGACGTCACCTACATCCACCGGGGACATGAAAAGAAACCGATCCCGGTGCGCCTCGAAGTGCCGGTGGCGGCCAAAACCGATATCGAGCGCCTGCTGGCGCTGGAAGTGCGCAGCCGTGATGGAGTGCCGGTGCCAATGTCTGATTTTGCCAGTGCAAGCCTGGCTCCCTGGGACGATGCGATCATCCACAAGGACCTGCTGCCGGTGGTGTTCGTCACGGCCGACATGGCGGGTTCGCTCGACAGCCCGCTCTACGGCATGTTCGAGTTGTCGAACAACATCGAGGAGTTGGATTTTGCCGGTGACAAGATCGAGCAGCGCTACATCAGCCAGCCGGACAACCCGTATTACTTCTCGCTCAAATGGGACGGTGAGTGGCAGATCACCTACGAAACCTTCCGCGACATGGGCATCGCCTATGCTGTCGGCCTGATCCTGATTTTCCTGCTGATTGTCGCTCAGTTCAAATCCTACCTGATGCCGCTGATCATCATGGCGCCCATTCCGCTGACGGTAATCGGGGTAATGCCCGGCCATGCGCTGACCGGCGCGCAATTCACCGCTACCTCCATGATCGGGATGATCGCCCTGGCCGGCATCATTGTGCGCAATTCCATCCTGCTGGTGGATTTCATAGAGCAGCAACTGGCGGCCGGCAAGCAACTGGAGGAAGCTGTGATCGAGGCGGCCTCGGTCCGCGCCAAGCCCATCCTGCTCACCGCAGCGGCTGCGATGATGGGTGCGTTTTTCATCCTCGATGACCCGATATTCAACGGCCTCGCCATTACGCTGATTTCCGGCATCCTGATTTCTACCCTGCTCACGCTGCTGGTCATCCCGGTGCTGTTCTACAGTTCGCGGCTGCGTGCGTAGGAGTGAATTCATTCGCGATCGAGGGCCCCTGCCCTCGCGGATAAATCCGCTCCTGCGACAATGGGGTGGATGATGGAATAGAAGGAAAATCAGTTCCCAAAGTTCCATCTTGAATCCATCAAGACGGTTGACTTAATCACGCAAAGATCACGAAATTCATTTCATGTATCACTGAGAAAGCATATATCTAATTGGTTTTTATAGATAAATTGGTGGGCTGGTGCATACATCGACCCTGCCTATAATTCCCGGCTGCGGTTTCGTTGGGGAAAAGCGCCAACCAGTGCTGAACTCACCCATCTGACGCACACCATCGCGCACCGTGTCGCCCGTTACCTGGAGCGCCAGGGCTTGCTGGAGCGGGATGCCGAGCACGCTTACCTCACAGCCAATGGCGTGGACGAAGACCCTGAATCACCGATGAATCAACTACTGGGAAGTTCTATTACTTACCGTATTGCCGTGGGGCCACAGCATTGAAGACCCCGTGGTCATCATGAAAATACTTGCTCACCTGGATGACAAGACATCTTCTGGAGTGACCGCCTTGCTGCCAGAATGCAGAGCCCCGCCTCTGGCCGAATTGCTCGAAGGGTTTTAAGTCAATACAAGCCACATTTTTGCTGCATCAGATCACGCGGCAGGACTGCTTGTGGGTCTGCGACGGGATTTAGCTTGCCAACGCACTGAGTTCTGGAATTTCGGAGC
>DAOWGA010000151.1 GCA_030637665.1 Lysobacterales bacterium
ATTCCTGCTGCGAAAGTGTCACAGCGGTCTATTTTTCCGCTCTTTTTCGTTAAATAGCGGTGCTATTCGCCTCAAAAGAGCGAAAAACTATCCTCACTGTGCCATTTTCTCGCGACGGATATTTCTACCGCGCAGACTCCTGGGCAAGCATGCATAAAGGCCTGTATCGATCTGCAAGCTGATCTGAAACAGGCCCTGGTCACTTGACAGCGCCAGCAATTTTCTCAATAGCGACTAAAATAATAATAGAGGTGACTGAATAAGTGGATTACGTCATGACATCATCGCCCCACCCCCTGCCTGCAGTAGGCCAGGCCGTGCTGAGGGGAGAAATGAGCTCCGAACAGGCGGTGCAAACCTGTCTCGAGCGGATTGAACAGCAGGATGGTCCCACCTGGAGTTTTGTCAGTCTGCGGGCCGAGCAGGCTTTGGCTGAATCCAGGGAACGTGATGCCGAACCGGCCCGTGGGCTGCTTCACGGCGTGCCCTTTGCAGTTAAAGACATCTTCGATACGGCAGATCTGCCTACTGATTCCAAATCTCCGGATTACAAGGGATATCAGCCGGTAAAAGATGCAGCAGCTGTGACATTGCTGCGTTCATCGGGTGCGGTTTTGCTGGGCAAGGTAGCCACCGTTGAATTTGCTTCAGTGGGTGCGGTTTCCCAAATCCGAAACCCGTTCAATACGGAATTCACCCCCGGTGGTTCGTCGGCTGGTTCCGGCGCCGCGGTGGGTGGAGGACAGGTGCCGCTGGCGCTGGCGACACAAACCGGCGGTTCGACCATTCGCCCGGCCTCTTTTTGCGGTGCGGCTGCTTTCAAGCCTACCTGGGGGCGCGTGCCGGTCGAGGGTATGAAACCATTTGCTCCAAGCCTGGATACGGTTGGTTGGGTTGCCGAAGATTGTGAATTGTTGGTTCGGGCGGCCCGGGTGTCCGGCATCGAGGAGAAAGATACTGCTATCGAGGGCCGCTATTTACGTATCGGGTTTTATGAAACACCCTATTTTTCAGAGGCTGAAGAGGAGACGAACGTGGCCCTGGAAGAGACCGTCAGGCTACTCGAAAAGGCTGGCCATCACGTGGAGAATGTATCGGGCCCCGCAGGTGCTGAGTGTCTCAATGAATGGCAAGACACCCTGATGCACGGTGAAGGCCGGGCCTCCTACCTGGCGGAACTGGCAAAGGATCCCGCGGTACTGCATCCGGGTGTGTTGGGCGTAGTCAGCAAGGAACTGGGTCTGACGCATGACGGCATGGCGGCGGCTTACGAACAGATCGCAGCCTTGCGGCCACGGTTTGATGCAGCGATGGAAGATTACGACGCCTGGCTGACTCCGGCTGTTGTCGGCGAGCCGCCGAAAATTGAAAAAGGAAATAGCCTGGCCACATTTAACCGCCTATTCACTGCCCTGGGTCTTCCCTGCGTCGGCTTGCCTGGATTCACCGGCCCATATGGCCTGCCGGTTGGTATCCAGCTGTTGGCGCCGCGGTTCGCAGACGTCCGTCTACTTCAGGCTGCAAAAATTGTGGAGAGCCTGATCAGGCTTCGTTGAGGCCCAGGGCAATTGTTGCCGCATGCAGCTGACGCACGATTTCTGATTGACCGGTCAGGCTTCGCAGCTATCCCGATTTATGTCATATCAAATTCAGCCCGTAAGCCTTATGATCTTGCTGATGGAATGACAAACTGGAATCAGGAGCATGTGTCATGTCAAAAAGAGACGAATACATCGAAAAGATGAAGCAACAGCTGGATGAATTGAACGATCAGCTTGGCAAGCTCGAGCTGAAAGCACAAGCTGCGAATGAAGAGCTCCATGTGAAGTACAGCGAGCAGATAGACGATTTGCGCAAAATGTCCGGTGCCGCCCAGCAGAAAATGGACGAAATCAGGCAGGCAGGCGAAGACAGGTGGGAGTCACTGGTCGAGGAAGGTGAGAAGGTGCACAAAGCGTTCGTGCATTCCTTCAACTACTTCAAGTCACAACTGAAATAAAAGCAAGGCCGCTTATAAAATCTCTGCGCCCATGCTGCGGGATAAATCATCGAGCCGTTGTTCCTGCTCACGTAGCAGATACTGGCTCTCTTCCACACTTATTTCGTCAAAAACGAATTCGGTTCCTGGTGCAAACTGCGCCAGTTGACCCAGGTCGACACTGATCACGGTGGCGATTTTGGGGTAACCTCCAACGGTACCGCAGTCAGCCATCAGGACGATTGGCTCACCGTCAGCCGGAACCTGCACGCTGCCTGGCAGGACTGGCTCGGAAATGATGTTCCCATCCCCGGAGTGCTCAATGGGATTGCCATCAAGCCGATAGCCCATTCGGTCGGAGTTACGCAGGATGCTAAAGGCATTGTCGAAGAAATTTTCCACCCCGATTTCGCTAAAATGGCGGGACTGAGGGCCACGGACAGCACGGATACAACGGCTGGATTTACGGGCGAAAGCCTGTGGCAAATAGCACCCCACCATCACCGGTGACTGCTTGAGATTCACCGGAAGAATACTACCCGCCGTCATGGGCTGGCCAAACCCGCCAAGACCACTCCTCAAGTGAGTCGAGCAACTCCCCAGCTGGGGTTCCACGGCAAAGCCGCCACTGATCGCCAGATAGCCGTGAATACCACCGGTGGTGGCCCCTATTTCCAGACGATCGCCAGCCTGCAGGAAGTAGCTGGCGTTGGCAGCCTGGGTCTGTCCATTGATTTTGACCGGGAATTCACCGACGAAGGCCGCTCGCATAGTGTCTGCCGTCACCTCGAATATGGCGCCGGCCAGCGCGAATTCGAGGCAGGCCATGTCCTGCCGATTACCAGCCAGGATGTTGGCCAGCCTCAAGCTGTAGCGGTCCATTGCACCGCAGCGGCTGACGCCGAATTCCTGGTAGCCAGTGCGGCCCAGGTCCTGCAACTGACACAGCAAGGTGATGCGATGAATGCGCAAGCCAATTGATATATCAGCATTCACTGTGATGACAACTCCCTGCTGACTCGTGAGCCGGCGGCTACCTGCCCGGACAGCTCATCAAACTCCGCCTGGCCGATGGGCCGGATGGCGACTTCATCACCCGCGGCCAGGAAGAAAGGGTTCTCGCGCTCCGGTGCAAAAGTACGCTCCGGTGTTTGTCCGATCAGGTTCCAGCCGCTGGGCATGGCCTGCCCGCCAATCAGGGTTTGCTGTCCGCCAATGGAAATACAGCCGGCGGGCACTTCAGCGCGGGGTGAGTCCAGCCTGGGTGTGTGGAGGCGTGGGTCGAGCCCGCCCAGAAAGGTCCAGCCAGGGGCAAAACCCACCATATACACGCGGTAGAGTGTGCTGCTGTGGATGTCGATCACTTCTTCCTCGCTCAGACTGTGCCTGTTCGCCAGTTGCGGCAGGTCGGGCGCAGCCTCTCCCCCGTAGAACACCGGGACCAACCAGCGCTTGCCAGACCGGGGCACAGTAGCTGCCCGGTTCAGCAACGGTCTGATTGAGGCACACAGTGAATCAAAATCAATGGTCAGTGGATCATAGTGAATCAGCAGTGCCCGGTAGCCTGGCACTGCCTCGCCAATCCCGGCCACGGGATTGGCTTCGAGTTGCCGGGAAAGATTCAACACCTGGTCATTGATGCTTTCCGCTATACGGTTTTCAAATTCCACCAGCAGTGCGCAGTCTGCGACTGCCCGCAGGTTTACATGGCCAGCGGGATCAGTTCCAGTCGTCATGTTCGGTGAAAGGCCGTATTTCTATGCCTTCGTTTTCCAGTCGTGTGCGAATGGATTCCGCCATTGCAATGGCGGCGGGGGAGTCGCCGTGAACGCAGATGGTGCGTGCATCCAGGATGAGCTTGTTGCCGGTGATGGTTTTCACGGTTCCTTCTTGCACCAGGCGGATGACACGTTCGGCCGCGGCGCTGGGATCGGAGATCACTGCGCCTTCCAGGCGCCGTGAGACCAGCGAGCCGTCATCGTTATAAGCACGGTCAGCGAAGGCTTGCCGGGCGACTTTAAGCCCGGCCTCGGTGGCGGCCACATCGGCCGAACAACCCGGCAAGGTCATTAACGCCAGATGCGGATCGGCTTTGTAAACAGCCCGGGCAAGCGGTGCAGCTATCTCCGAATCGGAGTCTGACAGATTGCCCAGCGCACCGTGCGCCCGGACGTGGGACAGCTGTTGCCCATGCGATCGAGCCAGAGCCTGTAGTGCTCCAATCTGATATATCACTAAATTTTCCAGTTCACTCGCCGGAATACCGTAGATCTCCCTGCGGCCGAATCCATGCAGATCGCGGAAGCCGGGGTGGGCGCCCAGGGCGATTCCTTTCTGTTTGGTTCTCTCAGCCAGGTGGGCCATGATATCCGGGTCGCCGGCGTGGAAGCCGCAGGCGACGTTTACCGAAGAAACGATGTCCAGCATCGCTTCGTCATCGCCCAGCGTATATTTTCCGAAGCCTTCGCCGAGGTCGCTGTTGAGGTCAATACAGTCTGCCATTTTTCACCGCCGCTGGTGTTTGCTTACGGGCCTTTGGCCGGTATTCTCTTGAGTATAGTATTGAGCTGGCTCGAATCAAGGAATTAAGTTCCAGCAAGTCTCGATTTCAATGTGAGGGTAATGAGCGTGAAAGGCACTGAGACAGCCCGGTCGATTATTTCCCGGTTGGTGATTGAATCAATTATCCTTACGGCTTTTGGCCAGTCTGCGAAATCAATGACCTTTAAGCCGTCCGGAATTTTTCTTGTTTTCTTCCTGCTGAACGCTGTAGCAGTCCCGCTCAGTGCGCGGGGCGCTGAAGGTTTCGGCGCAGTGCTGGAGGAGGTTGTCGTAACGGCAACGCGCATCCCCACTGACCTGGTCAGACTACCCTTTGCGGCCGGGAGCGTGGGGCGGGATGAAATCCAGCGTGGGCGTCAGCAACTGGGGCTGGATGAGGCGCTGGTCAGTGTGCCGGGTCTGTTTTTCCAGAACCGCTATAACTTCGCCCAGGATCTGCGGATTGCCATTCGTGGCTTCGGGGCGCGGGCGAATTTTGGTATCCGCGGTATCCGGATTTTTGCCGATGACATTCCGCTGACCCTGCCGGACGGCCAGGGCAGCGTGGATGCCATAGACCTGGGTTCAGCCGAGCAGATCGAGGTGATCCGGGGGCCGTTCTCGTCCGTTTACGGTTCTGCCTCGGGTGGAGTGATCAATATACGCAGCGAAGACGGACCGGACACCCCCTTCATTTCCGGCCGCTTGAACCTTGGTTCCTATGACTACCGGCAGGCGCAGGCCAAGGCAGGTGGTCAGGCCGGGCAGCTGAACTGGCTGGCCAACTTTTCCGCCACGGAACTGGATGGATTCCGGGACCATGCGGCTTACGAAAGTAAGCTGTTTAACAGCAAGTTCCGCTATGAGTTCGATGAAACGGCCAGTCTCACAGTCGTTATCAACGCGGTCGACTCACCGGTGGCCGATGATCCCGGCGGACTGAATGCCCGCGAAGCGGATGAGGATCGCCGCCAGGCCGCCCCGCGTAATTTGCTGTACAACGCGGGTGAAGCGCTGGATCAACAGTCGCTGGGTCTTGCGTTTCGAAAGAAATTCAGCGGCAATCGTGAATTGATGCTGCGCAATTACTACGTGCAAAGGGATTTCAACAACCGTCTGCCATTCGACGTGAACAGTAACGGCCAGGGTGGCAGCGTGGATCTCAGCCGCAATGTCGCTGGGCTGGGCGGTAAGTACAGGTGGGATACTAGCCTGGGCTCGCTCGCCAATCGGCTGGTGATCGGATTGGATTACGACGCGCA
>DAOWGA010000169.1 GCA_030637665.1 Lysobacterales bacterium
ATGCCAGACCGTCTGGCCGTGTGAACCTATTGCGCGGATGTCGCGTTTCTCGACACCGGCCTGTTCCGCCAGTTTGTTGGCGGTGCGGGCAAAAAACCGGCCCAGTTGCTCATCGAGCGCCGCGGCTTTTCCGGGTGGTGGTTTTTCCCCGCTGGCCAGCAGGTCGTCGAGTTCTTTGCGAATTGCCGGGGGGTAGGGGCTGCAAAATGCATGCAGCAGGCCCGGCCGGCTGTTCTCAAAACTGACCAGGGCGGCGTCTACGCCATCCCTGCTGGTACCGGATAACAAACCGATAAAGAAGGCCTCATTTCCGGCTGGCATACAGTGACGCAGAATCAAGCCTGCTCAGTTGGTTCAGGTAGGGTGCGGCATAGCTTGTAAAAGCGGCCAGCTGTTGGCCTTCCAGCGGTTTGACAGCAGGTAGTGACACGGTCCTCGGATTCCTGTGTGCGCCGTTGACCACGAACTCGTAATGCAGGTGAGGCGCCTGGGCAAGCCCGGTTGAGCCGACATAACCGATGACCTCGCCCTGCCTGACGCGTTGTCCCTGCTTGACTGTCCGCTGGGTGAAATGCAGGTACCTGGTGACGATGCTGTTCGCATGCTGAATAAATACGTGGTGCCCGTTGTACTGGGTGTAGGCGGAGCGGGTGACGCGGCCATCACCGGCAGCGTATACCGGCGTCCCTTTTGGTGCGCGGTAATCAATGCCGTTGTGTGCCTTGACGCGTTTCAGAATCGGGTGGAATCGCTTCGGGTTGAAGCTGGAACTGATATAGGAGAAATTCAACGGCGCGCGCAGGAAGGCCTTGCGCATATGACGGCCATCGGGTGCGTAGTATTGCGGCCCGTTATCCGCCTCGTAACGAATGGCCTTGAATTTTTCACCCTGGTTCATGAATGTGGCGCCCAGGATCTCGCCGTCGCGCAGGTACTCCCCGTCCCGGTATAACTTCTCATAAATGAGGTTGAAGCGGTCACCGGCCCTGATATCCAGGACGAAATCGATATCCCAGCCAAAAATATTGGCCAGTTTCATGACCATTGCATCGCTGAGCCCGGCTTTCTTGCCGGCCAGGAAGAGCGAAGAGTCGATACTGCCGCGAGTTTCGTAAATCTTGCTGGAAATTTGCCGCTCCAGCACCGATACCTCAAGGCCAGCATCGGACTGGTCGACAAGCAGGTAATTTCCCTCGCCGAGCGAGTAGCGCATACGGGTGAACAGGCCTTCCTGATCGACCTTGAAACCGAAAACATCACCAGGCCGGATTTTCTTGAGGTTCCGGGTCTCGGCATTGAGCGCCAATATGTTGTGCAGCAATGCCGGGCTGAATCCCCGGGATCGAAAAATTGTATCCAGTGACTGGCCCGGTTTTACTTCGACCAGTTCCCAGCCTTCATCTTCGAGTCCATTGCTTCCCGGAGTCTCTTCAGACAATGAACTCAAGGACGCAGAAAGTGGAGTTTTTGCCGGAAGATCAAGATCCAGGACGCTGGAGAAACCCACATCCTCGCGGGCGGGGTCCGGGTCCAGGCCGCCCAGCGCCACGCCGAAAACGATCAGGGTCACGGCGAACAAAGCCAGGCGGGACTGGCTGATGCCGAGATGCCATCGCTTGATGTGGCTGTACATGCTGGAAAGGCGGCTATTGAATTTCATCCGGGGGATGGACTCACTTTTCAGATAAGAGTTCAGGCAGGCGTAACCATAGCCACAAGCAGGATATCGGTCAAACACTTAACCCCCCAGGCCGGGGCCGGGATACCGGCGTAATATGCGGGCTAGCGTTGCACGGGCCAGACCAATACAATGCCGTGTCATTATTTGTTAAAGCGAAATGCATGAAGCAAGACCTTGAAAATGCCCTGGAACTGATCGCCAGGGGAACGGATGAAATCATCAAGCTGGAAGATCTTGCAGAACGGCTCAAAACCGGCCGTCCCCTGCAGATCAAGGTCGGCTTTGATCCGTCGGCACCCGATCTTCACCTGGGCCACACAGTGATCATCAACAAGATGCGCCAGTTCCAGGAACTGGGGCACGAGGTCACATTCCTGATTGGCGATTTTACCGGCATGATCGGTGATCCGACCGGCAAAAATGTCACTCGCAAGCCCCTCACTCCCGAACAGATCAAGGCCAATGCCGATACTTACACCGAGCAGGTGTTCAAGATTCTGGACCGGGATAAAACCATCGTGCGCTTCAATTCAGAGTGGTTGAGTGCGCTGGGTTCCGAGGGCATGATCCGGCTGGCTTCACGCTATACCGTTGCACGGATGCTGGAGAGGGATGACTTTGAGAAGCGTTACCGGTCGGGCCAGCCGATCTCGGTGCATGAATTCCTCTACCCAC
>DAOWGA010000296.1 GCA_030637665.1 Lysobacterales bacterium
CTTGAGTTTGAAATTTTACTCTGACCCCAGCTCTGTTTGGCGTCTTTAGCGGAAAAATCCCCAGCCCCCCAACCACTCATGCAGCAAAGGCGAAGTGGCCTCGTTTAACGGAGTCACCGGGCCAGCAATATTCCGCGTCTTCTGCGTCCTCAGCGGATAATTTTCAGAGTCAAATTGCCACTGCGCCGCCATATTTTCGTCTCATGCCCGCCTTCGGGTGGTGGTGTAATGATTTCATCTCGCATATCTAAGTCATTGTCGCGCTTGACATTCGCTTTCCAAATCACTATCGTGCACTTTAGTGGGAATTTGTGGTAAATAGTGTAGATCAAGTGGGAATGCTGTGTTTTTTGGTGAGACTGCAATCAATCTGGACGCAAAAGGGCGTCTGGCCATACCGATGCGCTACCGGGATGCTATCCAGGAAACGTGCAGCGGGCGATTGGTTCTCACTTACAGCGCTTTCGATTCCGGGGCTTTGTACCTCTACCCGGAACAGGAATGGGAGCGGGTTCGGGACGAAGTGACGGGGTTGAGCACTTTCAATCCGGGTCACCGGAGCCTGCAGAGGAAACTGGTGGGGAGTGCCAGTGCAATTGAACCGGATGGCAGTGGCCGGATTCAATTACCGCAGACGTTGCGGCAGGTAGCGGGGCTGGAAAAACGGGTTGTGCTACTTGGAATGGGCGACCGTTTCGAAATTTGGAATGAAACAATTCTGAACCAGAGAAGGGTAGAAGAAGAACGCAGTCTTGACGAAGCTGCATCAGAAGAAATGGCCCGCCTGGTTTTATAGGGCGGGAGCACGACGGTCAGAGGTGAAGAACGGAGTAGATGGGCGATTACCAACACCAGCCGGTTTTACTGGAAGAAGTGGTGGAAGCGCTCAACATCCGGCCCGACGGGAAATACCTTGACGGCACCTTTGGCAGGGGAGGACATAGTCAGGCCATATTGGCCTGCTTGTCCCCGAAAGGCTGCTTGTATGCCCTGGACAGGGACCCGGAAGCGGTATCCGCCGGGAAGGAATTGCTGGGAAACGATCCGCGATTCTCAATAGTTCAGGGCAACTATGCAGATTTGAAGCGCTACGTCCATGATTGGGGCGTTGAAGAAAGCCTGGATGGCATCTTGTTGGATCTGGGCGTTTCTTCTCCTCAACTGGACAATCCGGAGCGGGGTTTCTCCTTTATGAGGGACGGTCCACTGGATATGCGTATGAACCCATTACAGGGTGTCACGGCCGAAGATTGGTTGGCTGAAGCGCCGGAACGGGAATTGACCCGCGTGTTTTGGGAGTTCGGAGAGGAGCGCCACGCGCGCAGGATTGCCAGGAGCATCGTAATGGCCCGGCAGCAACAGCGGCTGGAAACAACAGGTCAATTGGCGAGATTGATCGAACAAACGATAGGCCGCCGTGAACGGAATAAGCATCCGGCCACACGATGCTTTCAGGCAATCCGGATATTTATAAATGACGAATTGGCTCACCTGGCCCGGGGGCTGGAGGCTGGTATAGAAGGTTTGTGCCCGGGAGGGAGACTGGTAGTGATCAGTTTCCATTCCCTAGAGGACCGCCTGGTCAAACGGACAATAAGAGAAGCCGTAAGACCAGGCCAACTACGCACGAACCCTACACCACACCCTTCCGATCTAAGCAGTGGTATCCACGTCGGGTGTGTTTTTGTTGCCTCTTCACAAGAACTCTCCGTCAATCCCCGTGCACGAAGCGCTGTTATGAGGGTTGCGGAGAAGCTTTGAACGCACGTCTACTGGCAATTTTGATTGTACTCACGGCTGTGATCGGCAGCGCGCTGGGTGTTGTTTATACGCGCCATGACAGCAGGCGTGCAGCGGTTCAGCTGGGCATGCTTGAAGATCAGCGTGACGCAATTATTGCTGAGTGGAGCCGCCTGCAACTGGAGCAGGCCTGGCTGGCGGACGCCAGCCATATCGAGAGCAAAGCACGGGATCGGCTGGGGATGCAAACACCTGAAAATACCGTAATCCTGGTGGTCGAGCCATGAGCTTTGAACAGAAAAAAGTGGCGCCGGTCAGCAGGCTTTATGCATTCCTTCTCATCTTTTTGTTGTGTTCTGTCGCTCTGGTCGCCAGGGCGGTGAATCTCCAGATCATGGATACGAATTTTCTGCAGGAACAGGGTAAAGCACGCTTCCTGCGAGAAGTCGAAGTGCCAACCAGGCGCGGTAATATTCTGGACCGCAATGGTGAGCCTCTTGCTGTAAGCACACCGGTGGATTCGGTGTGGGTTAACCCGAAAGAGTTGCTCCAGGCTCCTGAAGACATTGAACCACTTGCTGCTGCTCTGGGCGTGGACGCAGATGAAATCGAGCGCCGGCTGACCCAGCGCTCTTCACGCGAGTTCGTCTGGTTGCGCAGAAGGCTGCACCCGGACGTCGCTGCTGAAATCGAGTCTCTCAATCTGCACGGCGTGTTCCTGCAAAAGGAATATCGCCGCTTCTACCCGGCCGGTGAAGTCACCTCGCATGTGATGGGCTTCACCAACATCGATGACGTGGGCCAGGAAGGCCTCGAACTTGCATACAATGACTGGCTGCAGGGCAAACCGGGATTGAAGCGTGTCATCCGTGACCGGCTGGGCCGTACCGTCGAGCATATCGAAATGGTACGCGAAGCAGCTCCCGGGCAGGATCTTAGTCTGACGATCGATCGCCGCCTGCAATATCTCGCCTACCGGGAGCTGAAACGCACCGTGCTCAAGCATGGTGCGCGCTCCGGTAGCGTGGTTTTGCTGGATATTCCCACCGGCGAAGTGCTGGCCATGGTCAACCAGCCATCCTATAACCCCAATCACCCGAACTTTGATACCGGTGGTCTGCGCAACCGCGCCATCACCGATGTGTTTGAGCCGGGTTCAGTGATGAAGCCATTTGTCATCGCTTCGGCGCTGGAGACTGGAGAATATACGCCGCAGACGCCGGTGGACACCACGCCCGGGTCCATCCGTATTTCCGGTCATACCATCAGCGATCACCACAATTACGGACCGATCGATGTCACGCGCGTCATCACCAAATCTTCCAACGTAGGCGCCACGAAAATTGCCCTCTCACTCGAGCCCGAGCACATGTGGAGCACTTACGACCGCTTTGGTTTTGGCGATGTGACCGGCACCGGCTTCCCGGGAGAGTCCGCCGGGGTTTTGCGCAACCACCGCCGCTGGCGCAAGGTGGAACAGGCAACCCTGTCTTACGGCTATGGACTGTCCGTTACGGTCCTTCAGCTGGCCGAGGCCTTCGCGGCCCTGGCCAACGATGGCCGGCTGATACGTCCAAGCCTGATCCAGGGCGCTACCAATCCAGCCACTTCGATTCTCGATCCCACCATCGCCCGGCAGGTAGCCGCGATGCTGGAAACTGTAACCGGCCCGCAGGGTACGGGTAAGTTGGCGCGCGTGGAGAACTACCGGGTATCGGGCAAAACCGGCACCTCGCGCAAAGCCAGCGCCTCCGGTTATGCCTCACGTTACATTGCCAGTTTCGCCGGATTTGCGCCTTCCAGCAATCCGCGGCTGGTGTGCATTGTCGTGATCAATGATCCTTCCGGTTCACAATATTATGGCGGCCTGGTTGCAGCGCCACTGTTTTCAACCGTGATGGCCGGCGCCCTGCGCCTGCTGGATATTCCCCCGGATAATTACCAGGGCATGCTGGCGCAAGCTCCCTTCGACAGGCCAGGGGGTGAGCAGTGAGTTGCCCGATGAGCCTCCAGACCCTATTGGAGGAGTGGTGCGAATCGGTACCCGCAGTGGTCATCGAAGGGTTGGGACTGGATTCCCGTTCGATTCAGCCAGGACAGGCCTTCATCGCTGTCGCTGGCGAGAAGACGCATGGAATGGAGCATGTCGCACAGGCCGAGGCACGAGGCGCCAGGGTGGTGATCCATGACGGCCTTGCCCCGGTTCCTGCAATGTCGATTCCCGCTGTGGCAGTACCTGGCCTGGGCCAGCGGCTTTCCAGCCTTGGGGCCCGCTTTTTCCATGCGCCGTCGGACCAGTTGACCGTTGCCGGTATAACCGGCACCAACGGAAAGACTTCCACAGCTCATTTCATTGCCCAGGCCTGGCAAAGAACCAGCGCTGATGCCGGCATGATCGGAACGATTGGTCACGGGCCACTGGATCAGTTGAAGCCAGCCACCATGACCACGCCGGACCC
>DAOWGA010000346.1 GCA_030637665.1 Lysobacterales bacterium
AAATCCGGCCAGCGCGTGACCAGCCTGTTCCCGCAAAAACGCCGTTATATAAAGAGCGGCCAGACGATGACCGAAGCCGCAATCGACCCGGGCCTGACGCGCGACCTGTACGTTTCCCTGGGCGACCCGCTTGATGACCAGGGCAAAGCCTGGGCCATCCGGATCTACCACAAGCCATTCATTCGCTTCATCTGGCTGGGTGCGCTGCTGATGATGGCGGGCGGTTTCCTTGCGGCCAGCGACCGCCGCTACCGCAAGAAGGCGGCGTCCCGGGTAAGCGCTGAAGCGGCAAGCAGTGGTGGAGCCATCACGGAGCCTGCGACATGATTGGAAGACTGGCACCGATTCTCCTTTTCGCCCTTCTGGGTATCCTGCTGGCCGTGGGGCTGAAAATTGCCGACCACAAGACGGATTTACCATCACCCCTGATCGGAAAAATGATCCCTGAATTCTCGCTGCCATTGCTGGGTCAGGAGGAAGTCATCATCACGCATAACGACCTCATCGGTGAGCCGTTCCTGCTCAATGTGTGGGCCAGTTGGTGCGTTACCTGCCGCGTTGAACACCCCTTCATCGAGCAACTGGCCAAATCCGGCAAGCTGCGCGTAATTGGCCTGAATTATCGTGATGAAGAGTCGGATGCCCTGGCCTGGCTGCGGCAATTCGGCAATCCTTATGCGATGAACATTGCTGATCTGCCTGGCCGGACTGCAATTGATTTTGGAGTCTACGCGGCACCTGAATCGTTCCTGGTGGACCCCACAGGCCGCATCGTGTTCAAGCAGATCGGCGCAGTGACACCGGAAGTCATCGAGAATGAAATACTGCCCCGGGTCCGGGAAATGGGGGGATCGAATCCATGATTGCACACAAATTCAGAATATTCCTGGCCGCAACTGCCCTGGTGCTGGCTTGCCAGGCTGCGGCAAAAGAGCCGCTGATCTTCATGAATCCGGAGCAGGAAGCACGTTACAACCAGTTGACCCTTGAGCTTCGTTGCCTGGTATGCCAGAACCAGAACCTCGCGGATTCGGATGCCCCCCTTGCACAGGACCTGCGCAGGGAAATTTTTGACATGATGCAAGCCGGGCGCAGCAACGATGAAATCAAGACGTTCCTGGTTGATCGCTATGGTGATTTTGTACTGTACAAACCTCCGATCCAGGGAAATACCATGGCTTTGTGGCTGATGCCCGCGGTATTGCTGATGTTGGGCGGAGTGGTGGTAATACTCACGGTACGCAAGCGCACACGCTTGCTCGCTGAGGACAACAAAGAGAGTCAATAATGCTGTTTTGGATCCTGGCCGCCATTGGGTTGGCGATTATGACATTCGTCGCCTGCCTGCCTTTGTTTCGCCCGAAGTCGGGTTGGACACCGATCGCCCTGGCGCTGGTTTTTGTGCTGCCCGCAGGCGCGCTCATGATCTACCAGGATGTGGGTACACCAGAGGCCCTGGACATCGTGGGAACGCCACCAGCCAATAGTGCCTCAAGCCCCCATGAAAGCGATGACGTCGTGACCAATTTACGCGCGCGACTGACAGAAACCCCTGAGAGCCTGGATGGCTGGGTCTTGCTGGCCAGGACACTGAAAACCATGCAGCGTTACCCGGAAGCCCTGGACGCGCTGGAGACAGCAAGGCGAATCGCCCCGGATGATCCGTATGTGGCGGTTGAACTGGTTGAAGCACTCATTTTTGCTTCCTCTGAAGGCCGTATCACCAATGAGATGGTATCTATGCTGCAGGATGCCCTGACCCAGGACCCGGGCCAGCAAAAAGCACTCTGGCTGATGGGGATTGCGGCGTCGCAAGCCGGTGAAGACGAAGCTGCGATCAGCTACTGGGAAATGCTGTTACAACAATTGGAACCCGGCAGAACTATCACCAAGTCAGTGCAGGATCAGATTGCTTTGGCGCAGACCCGGCTGGGCATGGATACAGAAACAGTACCAGACACGGCAGCGGAAACGTCAACGATTGCAGCTGCCGGTACCAGCGTCAGCCAGGCAGAAGAGCAGGCGGCAGACGATGCCGGCTGGACGGGCACCAACATTCGCA
>DAOWGA010000107.1 GCA_030637665.1 Lysobacterales bacterium
CCTGTTCCGGCTGAAGGTCCACCACGCGAGGTTTGACGCCGCTGATTTTTGACTCCAGCGCCAGCACGGCCCGGTTGGCATCCATCTCGGAATCGAATGGCCCGACCCGTACACGGTGCAGGGTTCCCACGTCAGACTTGACGCGGTCTGTCAGCACGGAATAGCCACTTTCTTTCAATACACCGGAAAGGCTGTTTGCATTATCCAATGCGCCAAAACTGGCAACCTGAACGACATAACGCCCTGCTGCCGCTGATTCCCCGGCGCCACTTGCTGAAACGGGAGCAGTCTCGCTGTCGGCCACCACAGGTTCGTCAACTGCCGGAACCACGGACTCTGTTCCCGCGGTTTCAGCTACGGGTACCGGAGTCACGGCTGGTTTCCTGGGAGCAGGCAGTTGCGTGACCGTTTCGTCCGGCTCATCGTCTTGCGATGCGCCCTGGTTTTTTGGGGTTTGCTGACCAATGGGGTAACGTCGTGTTTCAAAACTGAGTTCCGATGGCTGTGGCGGTATTTCAATTTTCTGTGTTTCCTGTGTCCCGCCCTCAGGCCGGCCACCAAGCAGCATGGGTAACACGACGACTGCCAGCGCGATCAACACGCTGGCGCCAACCAGTCTTTGCTTCAGGGCTTTATCCATGAATTCATTCCAGCTTGACGCAGGGGGTCTGATGAGGCGATTTTAGCAGTATCAGGTCTCGCTTGCGGGGGAAATAACAGACACTCCATCTTCTCCTGCTTGCTCGTACCGGGCAATGGCCGCGGCCGCGGTCAGGAACGAGCCAAACACAAGGATACAGTCCGAACAACCGCACTCCCCAAGAGCCAGGTCCAGCGCCCCGTTCACATCGTGGCAGGCCGTGATATGCCCGTCCTCCAGCACCGCCCCGATCCGCCCGGCAAGTTCTGCACCGCTCTGCCCCCGGTCACCCGGCAGGCCCGCACAGTACCAGGCTGAAACCAGGGGTTCGAGAATAGCTGCCACCAGCGATGCATCCTTGTCTGCAAGCATTCCAATGACACAAAGACAATTCATGCCGGGCTTGCTTTCCCCGGCCATTCTTATCACTTGCGCCACGGCTCTGGCAGCCAGGGGGTTATGCCCTACATCAACCAGCACCAGCGGACGCTCCGAGACCTGTTGCATTCTGCCGGGCACGCTCACTGTTTCCAGGCTGCGGGCTATGACCTGCATACTCTCCGTCGATTCGGGCAGCAGTTCCAGCAAGGCCGCCACAGCGGTGGCCATGTTATTGACCTGGTGCTCGCCGCTCATCCGGGGAACCGGCAGCGTCCAATGACTGCCGCCCTTGATGAAGTCAACAGCATTCCCTTCCAGGCGGGCCTCGAATTCACGTCCCAGGCGGCACAGCGGAACCTGCCCGCTGGCAGCCACAGCGAGGATGCTGCCGGGTGGTTCTGCCTCACCACATACCAGCGGCGTCCCGGGACGGATGATGCCCGCTTTTTCGCGGCCTATTGTTTCCCGGTCGTCACCCAGATACTCCTGGTGATCAAGCCCGACCGGCATGATGACTGCACAATCCGTATCCAGGATATTCACCGCATCCAGGCGTCCACCCAGACCCACTTCCAGGACGGCATAATCCAACTTCTCGCGGGACATGATGCTGATTGCCGCCAGGGTGCCGAATTCGAAGTAACTCAAACTGACATTGCCCCGCGCCGATTCGACGCGTTCGAATGCGGCCACCAATTGCTCGTCCGTTACACAGGTTCCATTGATTTGTATGCGTTCGTTGTAGCGCAGCAGATGAGGTGTCGTGTAGCTTCCGTGTGAGTAGCCAAGCCCCCCGAGCATTGCGCACAGGTAGGCCACAGTGGATCCTTTTCCGTTGGTGCCGGCGATGGTAAAGATTCTGGATGCGGGCCGGGGGGAACCCATGTGCCGCCAGACTTCCCGGCAACGTTCCAGGCCAAGGTCGATGGCTTTGGGGTGCCTGAATTCGAGCAGTTCCAGCCATTCATTAAGGGACAATGACACTGTACTTGACTCCCGGAAACAGGCTCAATCTTCCACTACTTCTCCGCTGACGGGTCTGGGGCGACTACCGCCGCTCAGCAGCGCCAACATGGCTGAAATCTTTTCTCGCATCTGGCGGCGGTCGAGGATCATATCGATGGCGCCCTTTTCGAGCAGAAATTCACTGCGCTGGAATCCTTCAGGCAGCTTTTCACGGACTGTCTGTTCGATGACGCGTGGGCCGGCAAATCCAATCAGCGCCGCAGGCTCGGCAATGTTGATGTCCCCGAGCATGCCCAGGCTCGCCGAGACGCCACCTGTGGTGGGGTGTGTCAGCACGGAAATATACGGGACCCCCTCTTCCGCCATGCGGCCCAGGACAGCGCTGGTTTTGGCCATCTGCATCAATGACAACAGGCCTTCCTGCATGCGGGCGCCGCCAGTCGCCGCGAAACAGACCAGGGGAATTTTCAATCTCAGGCACTCCTGTCCGGCACGGGCGAACTTTTCCCCCACAACGGAGCCCATTGATCCGCCCATGTAAGCGAATTCAAAAGCGCAGGCGACAATGTCCTGGCCATTGAGCTTGCCAGCCATGGCAATCAGCGCATCCTTCTCTCCGGTCTTTTTCTGAGCGGCGGTAATCCGGTCGCGGTATTTTTTGGAATCGCGAAATTTGAGTGGGTCCAGAGGTTCGAGGCCGGCGGCTATTTCACGCTTTTCACCCGGATCGAGGAATTGCTCCAGCCGCACGCGCGCCGAAACCGGCATATGGCTCCCGCACTTGGGGCACACAGCCAGGTTTCGTTCGAGTTCTGGCCGGTACAGTACCGCAGAACAGGATCCACACTTGGTCCACAGACCCTCGGGTACGTTGCGTTTGTTGCCTCCTTCGGTACGAATTCTCGAAGGCATTAGTTTCTGGAACCAACTCATGCCTTATTGTCCATTGCATGACGAATGGGTGCAAGAAAGCCCGCAGCCAACTCGCAGGCCTCCTGTTTGGATGCAGCCTTCTCAACATGCTCTATCAGAGCACTGCCGATAACGACCCCATCAGCAAGGCCGGCGACAGCCGCGGCGCTTTCGGAATCCTTGATTCCGAACCCGACCGCAACCGGCAACCCGAAATGTGAACGTATTTCGTTCAGCGGAGCTACCAAAGCGGCTTCATCCAGGCGATTAGCGCCAGTAATGCCTTTGAACGACACGTAGTAAATATAACCCCTGGCATGTTCCGCAATGGCGTCCATCCGCTGCGGGGTCGTGGTCGGGGCCACCAGGCAGATCGGGTAAATCCCCGATTCATCCAGGTGCTCTCGTAATCCGCTCATTTCTTCGGGCGGGCAGTCCACCAGGAGCACACCATCTACGCCTGAAGCGGCTGCATCCTGCGCGAATGACTGGTGGCCATAGCGTTCGATCGGGTTCAGGTAGCCCATCAGGACAACAGGCGTAATCCCATCTTGACGGCGGAATTCCTTTACTGCCTCGAGTACGCCACCCAGGGTAACGCCGAGCGAAATAGCTCGCTCGCTGGCAGCCTGGATGACCGGGCCGTCCGCCATCGGATCTGAAAACGGTACGCCGAGTTCCAGCACATCGGCACCGGCCTCAACCAGGGCGTGCATGATGGCAACTGTCCAGCCGGGATCAGGGTAGCCGCTGGTAATGAAGGGCACCAGGGCCTGGCGGCCGGCGGCTGACAAGGCCTCGAAGCGGCAGTCTATGCGGTTGCTCACAGGGATATGTTCTCCAGTTCGGCAACGGTTTGAACGTCTTTGTCCCCCCGTCCTGAAAGATTGATCAGCACCGTCTGATCAGCACTCATGTCCGCAGCCAGCTTCATTCCATAGGCGACAGCATGGCTGCTTTCCAGGGCCGGTAAAATGCCCTCCAGTCGGGTCAAATTGTGAAACGCCTGCAGAGCTTCATCATCGGTAATACTGACATATTCCGCCCGCCCGGAATCCTTGAGCCAGGCATGTTCCGGACCAACGCCCGGGTAGTCCAGGCCGGCAGACACGGAATGCGTGTGTTCAATCTGGCCGGCATCGTCATCCATCAGGTAGGTCCTGCAGCCATGCAATACGCCAGGGCGCCCGGCGCACAGAGAAGCCGCATGTTGTCCGGTCGCCAGGCCCCGGCCGGCCGCTTCGACGCCGATCATTTTGACCCCGGCGTCTCCGAGAAATGGATGAAACAGGCCCATGGCGTTTGAACCTCCACCGACGCAGGCGACCAGCACATCCGGCAGGGTTTCACACTGAGCCAGCATCTGCCGCCGTGCTTCTCTGCCCACAACCGCGTTGAAATCACGCACCATCACGGGGTAAGGATGTGGACCGGCGACAGTGCCGATGATGTAGAAGGTGTCATCGATATTGGTCACCCAGTCTCTCATGGCCTCATTGAGGGCGTCCTTCAAAGTCTTTGAGCCTGAAGAGACAGAGCGCACTTCGGCGCCGAGCAGGCGCATGCGGAAAACATTGATGGCCTGGCGATGGATGTCCACCTCGCCCATGTACACTACGCAACTCTTGTCCAGGCGGGCCGCCACGGTAGCCGATGCGACACCATGCTGGCCGGCGCCCGTTTCGGCAATGATGCGGGATTTACCCATGTAATGAGCCAGCAGGCCCTGTCCAACGGTATTGTTGATCTTGTGCGCGCCGGTGTGATTTAAATCTTCCCGCTTGAGTATGATTCGCGCCCCGCCCGCCAGCTCGGTCAACCTTTGTGCAAAATAAATGGGGGACGGCCGCCCGACATAATGCGCCAGGTCTGAATCCAGGCGCTGCATGAATTCATCGTCCCGGCGCCAGCGGCCATATGCTTCTTTCAGCTCATCCAGTGCGTGGATCAGTGTTTCGGAGACATAGGTGCCGCCATAAGGGCCAAAATGACCGAACTCGTCCGGCTCAGAATGTAGCAGGCCCGGATTTTCTGTTTCAATACTCACGCTTTGCCTCTTTGATGAACCGTTGCATTGCATCGGCATTTTTAATTCCCGGTGCGTCTTCTACACCACTGGAAACATCCACCGCCCATGGTTTTACCCGCCGGACCGCATCACTCACGTTTTCAACCGTCAAACCGCCTGCCAGGATCAAAGGCAGACGGCTGCGCCCGATCCGGGTCCAGTCGAATACCTGTCCGGTTCCACCCAGTCCTCCCGGTTCATGGCTGTCCAGCAGCAAAGCTGCCGCATCACTGAACTCTGCTTCGTTCCGCTCCATCAGCTGCGCCGTGTCTGGTTCGGAAGCATGCCCGGAGCCCACGCTGACCGCCTTGATATAAGGCAGGCCAAACTGCCGGCAGTAAGCCCCGTCTTCTGTGCCGTGAAATTGCAGCAGGGTCAAGGGAACCTGGTCCAACACCCGGGCAACTTCTTCTGCATCCTGGTCCAGAAACAAGCCAACACGGGCCACGAATGCAGGAACCAGGCCCACCAGTTGCGCTGCCCGCGCCGGTTCGAGCAGGCGCTTGCTGCCGGCTGCAAAAACGAATCCGATCGCGTCGGCCCCGGCGCTGACCGCCGCATTTACGTCGCCGCCACGTGTCAGGCCGCAGATTTTTACTCGTGTCATGTTCACGACTGGTTCCAGGCTCTTGGAAATGCCGGCGCCGCTGACGGCAGATTATATTTCTCAGGATATCTTGCACCCACAAAGTACAGGCCATCGGCAGCAGCTGTCGGAGCGGCCAGGCTGCGATCCCGTTTCTCAAGTACTTCTCCAAGCCATTCGGGTGGCGCGTCACCCGTGCCAACCCGGAGCAGGCTGCCGACAATGTTCCTGATCATGTGGTAGAGAAATCCATTCGCCGAGACATCCAGCTGAATGGTATCGCCATCGCGCCGCACCGAAATTTCCTGAATCTCGCGTACTGCATGTTGGGCCTGGCAGGCGCTGGCGCGAAACGATGTGAAATCGTGCTCACCCAGCAGAAACTGCGCAGCCCGGTGCATTTTATCAGCGTCCAGAGGTGTGCGACACCAACTTTTCCTTCTGGCTTCAAGAGCCGGCCGGGTCCAGCGGTTCAGTATGAAATAGCGGTAACTACGCGAAAACGGACTGAATCGCGCATGAAAATCGTCATCTACCTGGCGAATCCACAGAACACTGGCGCCGGCGGGCAGATGGCTGTTAAGCCCCAGTATCCAGGACCGCTCGGAGCGCACTGCAACGGAATCAAAATGGGCTACCTGGCA
>DAOWGA010000005.1 GCA_030637665.1 Lysobacterales bacterium
CGTCAGCGCTGGCCTACGAAATCCTGCTGATGCGCCTGCTTTCGATCACCCAGTGGCATCACTTCGCATACATGATCATTAGCCTGGCCCTGCTCGGATACGGAGTCAGCGGCACCTTCCTGGCGCTGGTGCAAGACCGGCTGAAAGGGCATTTCCAGGCCGCCTTCCTGATCAATGCCGCACTGTTCGGCCTGACCGCGGTGGGTAGTTTCCTGCTTGTGCAATCTCTGCCGTTCAATGCGCTGGAACTGCTCTGGGACCCGAAGCAACCTCTGTGGCTGTTGGCGATCTACCTACTGTTATTCATCCCGTTCTTTTGTGCTGCCAATTGCATCTGCCTGGCGTTTTCAGAGTATCCGGAGCAGCTTCATCGCATTTACAGCTTTGATTTGCTGGGTGCGGGCGCCGGCGCCGCCGGCATCATCGGTCTGCTGTTTATCGTGTTGCCGATGGAAGCCCTGAAACTGCTCGCCGCCCTGGGCCTGGCGACCGCACTGATTGCCTCCTGGGAGTTCCGGGCAGGGCCGCGCAGGCTGAAACTGGTTTTGCTGTTCGGTATGACGGTTTTGTTGCTCCCCGGCATCACGCCCGAACTCAGGCTTTCCGAGTTCAAGGGCCTTAGCCAGGCTCTGCGGGTGGTGGGGGCACAGCAGGTCGACCAACGCTCCAGTCCGCTTGGCTTGTTGTCTACCGTCAGCAGCCCCGCGGTTCCATTCCGTCATGTTCCGGGGTTGAGCCTGAATACACCTGCCGGGCCGCCCGCACAGCTGGCCACATTCACCGACGGTGACGGGATGAGCGTTATCACCCACTTCGAAGGCGACCTGGCCCCCATGGAATACCTGGACCAGGTTACCTCGGCCCTGCCCTACCATTTGCTGAACCGACCACAGGTGCTGGTGCTGGGCGCCGGTGGCGGCGCCGATGTACTGCAAGCCCTGTACCAGGGTGCGTCCCGCATTGATGCAGTGGAACTGAACTCCCAGACCGTAGCGCTGGTGAATGATGAATTTGCTGAGTTTTCGGGTGCGCTGTTTGCGAATCCACAGGTGAACGTGCACATTGGAGAAGCGCGCGGTTACATCACCGGCCGTGATGAGCAATACGACTTGGTGCAGTTGGCACTACTGGACTCGTTCAGCGCCTCATCGGCCGGGCTGTACGCTCTCAGTGAAAATTACCTGTGTACCGTCGAAGCCCTGGGTGAAATCCTGGATACCTTGCGGCCCGGTGGCATTCTTGCCATCACACGCTGGATCAAATTGCCGCCCCGTGACGGCCTCAAAATTTTCGCGACCGCGGCCACCGCGCTGGAGCGGGCGGGTGTGGCTGAACCGGGGCGACAGATGCTTATGATCCGGGGCTGGAACACCAGCACATTGCTGATCAGCAACCTTGCGTTTTCGCCCGGCCAGATCGAGCGCATGCGTGAATTCAGCAAGCAGCGCTGGTTCGACCTCGTTTATTACCCGGGTATCGAAGCCCGCGAGGCCAACCGCTACAACCAGTTGCAGCAAGCATGGTATTTCAATGGAGCCCGTGATCTGCTGGGCGCTGAAAGGGAGCAATTCTTTGAGGATTACAAGTTCAATATCCGGCCCGCCACCGACAACCGCCCTTACTTCTTCCACTTCCTGAAGTGGCGCACGCTGCCGGAAATCCTTGGCCTCAAGGGACAGGGCGGGTTGCCTTTACTGGAGCAAGGCTACCTGATACTGATCGTGACCCTGGCCCAGGCGGGGCTGGCCAGCCTGGTGCTGATCCTGTTGCCGCTGTGGTTGGGGAAAAGCAAGGTTGAAGAATGCTCCGGGAAGCGCTGGCGCATTGTTTTGTATTTCTTCACGATTGGCGCCTCTTTCATGTTGATTGAGATCGCTTTCATCCAGAAATTCATCCTGTTCCTGAGCCATCCACTGTACGCGGTTTCCGTTGTGCTCAGTACCTTCCTTGTTTTTGCCGGGTTTGGAAGTGCGGTGTCGCAACGCCTGTCTGCGTCGGTATTCCGGCCTGTGGCCGGCATCGTTGTGATCGCATCGGTGTACCTGTTTGCGCTGCCACCCCTGTTCCGGTGGTTGATGCCATTACACGATATCAGCAAGATCCTGATATCCGTGGCATTGA
>DAOWGA010000274.1 GCA_030637665.1 Lysobacterales bacterium
GAGCCCGGCAGCGAAATAGATATTGGGATCAAGCGTGATCGGCGGGCTAAGACGCTCTCGGTGGTCGTGCCTGAGAACCGCCTCGGTTTTCGCTAGGAAGGCTCTGCTTTATTTAAATGCTTTATAATCTCCCGGTTCAATTGACTCGGGAGATTTTTCAGCATGTCCGGGCAGGCTGATTCCCTTAAATCCATTCTTTACGCCCTTTTTGCGAACACCGCGATAGCGGTAGCCAAGGGCGTTGCCGCCATGTTGACCGGTTCCGGCGCGATGCTGGCCGAGGCGGTGCACTCCGTGGCCGATGCCGGCAACCAGTTATTGTTACTTCTGGGTCTTCGCCAGACGCGGAAGAAACCGACCGATGATCACCCGCTGGGTTTTGGCAAGAGCATCTATTTCTGGTCATTCCTGGTCGCGGTGATCCTGTTCAGCGTCGGCGGCATGTTCTCGGTTTACGAAGGCACCTACAAGCTGCGGCATCCCGAGCCATTGAGCTACCCCTGGGTGGCAGTGGCCGTACTCGCATTCGCGATCGTGGCTGAAAGCATTTCGCTGTGGGGCTGCATGCGCGAGGTGAACAAGGAAAGGCACGGACGCAGCATTGTCCAATGGTTCCGGCAAAGTCGAAGCAGCGCCCTGATCGTGGTCTTTGGCGAAGACATCGCCGCCCTGCTCGGCCTCATATTCGCCCTTGTGGCCATCCTTGCCACTTACATCACGGGCGATCCACTCTGGGATGCGCTGGGCACAATTTCGATCGGCGTGCTGCTGATCGTCATCGCGGTTTTTGTCGCGGTCGAGGTCAAAGACCTGTTGATCGGACAAAGCGTGGATCCGGAGACCCTGGTCGAGATGCGGGAGTTTTTTGACCAACGCCCGGAAATAGAAGAAGTGTTCAGCTTGCTGACCATGCAGTTTGGCCCGGACGCGATGGTGGCAATCAAGGCGCGGATGGTCCCAACCGGCTCCGAGCAGGGCCTGATTGAAGCCATCAACAAGGTGGAACGCGAATTTCGATCCCGTTTCGAAATCACCAGCTGGCTGTTTTTTGAACCCGATGTCGAAGACTGAACCCACCGTCGGAATGGTCAGCCTGGGCTGCCCCAAGGCCCTGGTCGATTCCGAGCGGATACTGACCCAACTGCGTACAGACGGTTACCGGATCAGTCCCGATTACCAGGGCGCTGATGTGGTGCTGGTCAACACCTGTGGATTCATCGACAGCGCCAAGGCCGAATCACTCGATGCGATAGGTGAGGCACTGGATGCGAACGGCCGCGTGATTGTGACCGGGTGCATGGGGGTCAATGAAGAAGAAATACGTGCGCTGCACCCCCGCGTACTCGCCGTGACCGGCCCCCAACAATACGAGGCGGTGGTCAGCGAAGTGCATCGCCATGCCCCGCCGCCAACTGAACACGACCCCTACACCAGCCTGGTCCCGCCCCAGGGGGTGAAACTCACACCACGACACTTTGCATATCTGAAGATTTCAGAGGGCTGTAACCATAAGTGTACATTTTGCATCATCCCATCGCTTAGGGGTCGCCTGGTCAGCCGCCCGATTGGCGAGGTGATGGGCGAGGCACAAAGACTGGCCGCGGCCGGGGTCCGGGAACTGCTGGTCATCTCACAGGATACCTCCGCTTATGGGGTGGACCTGAAGTACAAACTCGATTTCTGGGACGGCCGGCCGGTGAAAACCCGGATGAAAGAGCTATGCGAGGCGCTGGGCAGCCTGGGCATCTGGGTTCGGATGCATTACGTCTACCCGTACAAACACGTCGATGAAATCATCCCCCTGATGGCGGATGGGCGGATCCTGCCCTACCTGGATGTGCCGTTTCAGCACGGCAGTCCGCGCATACTCAAGCAAATGAAGCGCCCGGCAGCGGCCGAGAACACGTTGGAGCGGATACGGCGCTGGCGCGAGATTTGTCCGGAACTGGCGATCCGCAGCACCTTAATCGTGGGTTTTCCGGGCGAGACCGATGACGATTTTGAATTGCTGCTGGAGTTCCTGCGCGAAGCACAGCTTGACCGGGTGGGCTGTTTTGCCTACTCGCCCGTTGACGGCGCCCGGGCGAATGAATTTGACGGCGCCATTCCTGAGGACGTTAAGCAAGAACGCTGGAACGCCTTCATGCAAACCCAGTCGGAGATCAGCACTGCGCGCCTGAGAAACAAGATCGGCTCCATCCAGGAAGTGCTGGTGGACGAGGTCGACGAGGACGGTGCGATTGCCCGCAGTAAGGCCGATGCACCGGAAATCGATGGAGTCGTACACATCCCGGATGGCCAGGGCCTGTCACCCGGAATGCTCATCGAGGTTGAAATTGAAGACTCCGATGATTACGATCTGACGGCCCGATTCCCTGATTGATGGGGACGTAATGGAGCGCTCCAGTCAGCTTGTTTTACGCAATGATGCCAGGCTTTCGCCGGGCCCTGTGCTGCTGGTAAACCCTCCGCGGGACACCCTTTTCCGGCAATTGCAGACCGATCAGCGCCCGGTGCGAATAACCACCCAGGATTTTGGTGATTACAACTGGCTGTCTGCCAGCGGGGCAAGCGCTTCATACGACGTGCTTCCGGAGCCGGACAAGTCCTGTCAGACGGTCATTTTGAACTTGCCGCGGGAAAAAGAACTGCTGGTCATGATGCTGCATGCCATTTCTGCCTGGATGCCAGAGGATGCGCGGCTCTGGCTGGTTGGCGAAAACAAGGCGGGCATCAAGTCAGCGCAGCGTTATCTCGAGCAATATTTCCAGAATGTCGTCAAGCTTGATTCCGCCCGGCATTGTGGCCTGTACGAAGCATCGGTTCCCCACAATGAACAGCAATTTGCCCTGGACGCATATGCCACAGCCTGGCCGGTAAACTTTGCCGGGCAGCGCATCGAGATTGTTTCATTGCCCGGTGTGTTTGCGCACGGGCGACTGGACAAGGGCAGCCGGCTGTTACTGGAGTCACTGGAAAAGCTCCGTCCCACAGGCAAAATCCTTGATTTCGCCTGTGGCAGTGGAATCATCGGCTGTGCACTGCTGGCTGGAGGCGCCAGCGCCGAACTGACCCTGCTGGACGTCTCCGCATTGGCGCTCGAGGCCAGTGGGCGGTCACTGAACCTGAACGGCCTGACAGCCGCCCTGCTCCCCTCTGATGGCCTGTCGGAACTGGCGGGGCGGTATGACTGGATCATCAGTAATCCTCCGTTTCATCGCGGCGTGAGCAACGACCTGGAAATTGCGGAACATTTTTTCACCGCAGCGGGAACTTTTCTAACCAAAAACGGTAGAATAGTCATCGTCTGCAATCGGCACTTGCCCTATGCAAGCTGGCTGCAGAATCACTTTGACCGCGTAGAACGCCTGGATGCGAATAATGAATTCATGATCATCCAGGCCGGCAAATCGCGTAAACATTTAAAGAGTAGACCCAATGGCAGCGACAGATAATAGAATATTCTTCAGAACCCTGGTTCAAACGCTTACCGTAACGATGACCATTTTCCTTGTTGCCTGCGCAACGCCGCAGTCCGACTCACCCAAAGAACTGGACCAGAC
>DAOWGA010000088.1 GCA_030637665.1 Lysobacterales bacterium
GCCAGGCGGGATCGTTCGCCGCGTTTGAGGGTGATGTGGCCGGCGAAGTCCCAGCTTTTGAAACGGTCCACGGCGAAGGTGAGTCCCGACGTGGTTTCGGTGAGGTAGGGCGTGTCGATTTGTTCTACGTTACCCAGGCAGGCCATCTGGGTGCCCGGCCCGGCCCGGGTGAGCAGGGCTTTCATTTGCTTGGGCGTAATGTTCTGGGCCTCGTCAATAATGACGAAGCGGTTGAGAAAAGTGCGTCCGCGCATGAAATTGAGTGCGCGCACTTTGACCCTGCTGGCCAGCAGGTCGTTGGTTGCGGCGCGGCCCCATGCACCGCCTTCCTGGGGCTGGGTAAGCACCTCCAGATTGTCGGTCAGGGCACCCATCCAGGGGGTCATTTTCTCTTCTTCTGTGCCCGGCAGGTAGCCGATATCCTCGCCCATGGCTACTGTAGCCCGCGTCACGATAATTTCTGAATAGCGTTTCTCATCCATCGTTTGTGACAGGGCTGCCGCCAGGGTCAGCAGGGTTTTACCGGTACCGGCCGTGCCCATCAGCGTCACGAAATCAATGTCGGGGTCCATCAGCAGGTTCAGGGCAAAATTTTGCTCCCGGTTGCGGGCATGAATACCCCAGACATTCTTGCGGCCTTCGTAATAATCATCCACCAGCCGCAACATGACTTTGTCTTCTTCCACTTCCTTGACCAATGCCTCGACGCCGCCTTCCTCGCCGATGGCGATACATTGGTTGGGATACCAGCCATTTTCATCGTCATGCTGAATCCGGTAAAATGCCCGGCCATTTTCAGTCCAGGATTCCAGTTGCGGATAGGCCTCCCAGAATTTCTCCTCGTGAACGCGTAAGCCGCGATAGAGCAGGCTGAGGTCATCCAGCGCCCTGTCATTGTAATAATCCTCTGCCTGCACGCCGAGTATGGCCGCCTTGATCCTGAGATTGATGTCCTTGGAGACCAGGACAATTTCGGTGCCGGTCTTTGATTTCTTCAGGGCCAGCGCAATGCTGAGTATTTCATTGTCTGCCAATGACCCGTCAAGCAGCAGGCTGGAGTGCTTCTCAGGCACGGTGGTCTGGAAATACAGGCGTCCGCTGCCTACCGCCAATTCAATTCCGTCCGGCTCCCTCAGTTCAAGCCCTTGATCCAGCCGGTTGGTACTCTGGTGCTGCATCATCTCACCGATGAAACGGCTGACCTGGCGTACGTTACGCGCCACTTCTGACAGGCCTTTCTTTGCAGCATCGAGTTCTTCCAATACGATCATGGGCAGGAAGACATCATGTTCTTCAAAGCGGAAAATCGCGGTAGGGTCGTGCATCAGCACGTTGGTGTCCAGGATGTACAGGCGTATTTCACTTTCCATGTGCGGGCCGTTCCTCAATCAGGGTCGGGGTCAGCGGGGATTACAGTGCCTTGACGGCTTCCAGTACTTCGTCTACATGTCCTTTGACGCGAACTTTACGCCATTCCTGCCGAAGTTTGCCGTCACCGTCGATCAGGAAAGTGCTGCGTACGATACCCATGACCTTGCGGCCGTACATATTTTTCTCATGGATCACGTCAAATTGCTTGCACAATTCCTCGTCCTGGTCGGATAGCAGGTCGAATGGGAAGCTCTGTTTCGATTTGAAGTTCTCGTGCGCCTTCAGGCTGTCCCGTGAAACGCCGAGAATTTCCGCTCCGGCGCCCTGGAACTCCGGGTAGCTGTCGCGAAAGTTCTGCCCCTCCAGGGTGCATCCGGAAGTGCTGTCTTTGGGGTAGAAATAAAGGACGAGTTTAGAGCCCTGGAAATCTTTGAGTGACAATTCTTTGTCGCCGGTAGCGGGAAGAGAAAAATTGGCTACCTTGTTGCCGATGCTGACCATCAACACTCCATTTTTTGGCTTGCTTGATAATGCCAGCATACTTGTCAGCCTGTGGGACCGCAAGTACCATGAGCTCAGATTCAACAGGTCTTTCACGTTCATGTTTAACGGCAGTTTTGTAGCATTGGTAACCCCGTTCACCGAGCACGGTGAAATTGATTTTCCAGCCCTTCGTACGCTGGTGGAGTTTCATCTTCAGCAGGGTTCAGATGGATTGGTCCTGTCCGGCACGACAGGCGAATCCGTCTCACTCTCGCAAACGGAATATTGTGACATCCTGGATCGTGTTGTGGAGCAGGTGTCAGGCCGAATTCCTGTGATAGCCGGCACCGGCAGCGCCTCAACACAAAGATCGATGGAACAGACCCGGTTGGCGGCAGCTCACGGGGCTGATGCGGCACTGGTTGTCACGCCGTATTACAACCGCCCGTTGCAGCGCGGGCTCGAAGCGCACTTCCGGGCAGTGGCCGATGTCTCCGAGATTCCCATCATCGTATATAACGTTCCGTCCAGGACTTCGGTGGACATATTGCCGGAAACCGTTGCCAGTCTTTCGGCTCATGAGCGGATTATCGGCATCAAAGAGGCAGTGGCCGATACCGGTCGTGTGGTTGAATTACTCGACCGCTGCCAGGAATCATTTACCGTGCTCAGCGGTGACGATCACAGTTGCCTGCAGGCTATGAAACATGGAGCGCATGGCGTCATTTCTGTTGCTGCCAACGTTGTTCCCGGACCGATGGCTGAATTATGCGCTGCCGCCCTCGGGGAAGATTGGAAGCGTGCCGATTCGATGGATAGCAGATTGAAACGGCTGTTTGACATATTAATGATCGAAACCAACCCGATTCCTGTAAAATGGGCGCTCTTTGAAATGAGCCTGCTTGGACCCCACATCAGGTTACCCATGACGAGGCTGGGTGAAGAATTCCGTGAGCCGCTCAGGCAATGCCTGCAGGAGCTGGAATTGCTCTCCGCCTGATGGCGTTTTTTGCAGCCTGTACCCATTGGTGTTTATTCGATGACTAAAAGATCTGCCCGTATTTTTCTGTTCTCAGCCCTGGTGCTGCTGAGTGCCTGTTCCTCTGATGGCAGGAAACCCGAATACTATGGCGTTACGGGGACGGAAGATCTGAAGATTCCGGAGGGCCTTGACCGGCCAAGCTCAAGTTCGGCCCTGGTGATCCAGTACCCCATGATACCGCTCTCTTCAATGGTGCTGGATCCGATGCCGCCGAGGATTTCCAGTACTACCTCGGGTATCGATCCCAATTCCCGCCTCAACTGGTCTGCCCAGGGGATGTACCTGTTGGTAGACGACACCTTCGATAGCGCTGAACGCAGACTGGACCTGGTCATTAATCGCAGCGGAATGGAAAAAGTAAACCGGGATGATCAGGGGGTGTACCGTTTCAATTATTACCAGGTCTTCGATCGAGGTGAGAATGGATTTTTCAGCAGCATGGCCTTCTGGCGCCGGGACAACAGAGAGGACTACAGTGGCGCCTATCAGGTTTATATCCGGCCGTCTGGCGAGAAGACACGGGTTTACATCAAGTACGCCGATGGTACCGACTGTGAGCCGGATGCCGCTGAACACGTCCTGGCGGTATTAGGGGCTCGCCTGGGCTAATTATCTTTCGAGTAGTTTCAGCTTGCCTTCTTTTCCGTCCCACTCGATGGCATCGGGGGGCGGGGCTTTTTGTTCGGTGATCACCGGCCATTCCAGGGATAATTCTGCATTCAACTGGATGAAA
>DAOWGA010000059.1 GCA_030637665.1 Lysobacterales bacterium
AAAGTGCTCCAAAACTCATGTCGGATACGAACAAGGGTATGTCGAGATACAATGGTTTGGTGGCATTGGGCCCGATCACCAATTCTGTCCCCACCGCCTCATCATCGAGTCGGGGCAGTCGGTGCAACTGGGCTACTACAAATTGTAAATCATCCCACTTTGGAAGCCGGTCCCGCGGCACACCCATGGCCGCGCCCGGGCCGTGCCGCCCGGTTTTTTCAAGACCTTCAGAAGCCAGCTTTCTGATGAACTTTACATAGGGCTCGTCTACGGTGCCTGTTGGATCCTGATATTCCCCCTGGTAGCTGCTGCGATCATAGGGTTGTGGATGCTCTTTTTCCCAGGCGGCTATTTCATCCTGGTCAACCCAGACCGTACCATCTTCCAGCCAGCTGTTGAATCGCGGCAAAGTCTCATTGTTGTTGTATTCGGAAACGCCGGTATCAATTCGATAGTCCCAGCCGTGCAGGCCACAGATCAGGTTATCTCCGGAGACAGTGGCATCAGACATCAAGGCTCCACGGTGAGCACAACGGCCGTAAAGCACGGAGACCTGATCATCGAAACGGGTGACCACCAGATCGACACTGGAAACCAATGCGTACGCCGGTTTCCTGTCTTCCAGGGCACTCCATTCAGCCACTGCGAACTTGTTCATGATGAATTCCTCTTTTTCATTTTTCGTATTGCCTGCCCAGCCTGACATTCAGAAACAGCCTCTGTTTTTTTTGGCCGAAATCCGATGGCAGAATCATCCCTACTGCCTGAAAGGCTACCAGGAGTTTGTCGACTGGGCGGGGCAGCTAACAGATACTAGATCACGGCCGCCAGTTCGGAACCCTGCTTGATCGCCCGCTTGGCGTCCAGCTCTGCAGCTACGTCGGCGCCGCCGATCAGGTGGACCGTCACGCCTGCTGCTTTCAGCGGTTCCTGCAGATCGCGCCGCGGCAATTGACCGGCGCACATGATGACATGGTCCACCTCCAGCAGCTTGTCCTCGCCGTCGTGTTCGATATGCAAGCCGAATTCATCAATACGCTTGTACTGCACGCCAGCCAGCATCTTCACGCCGCGCTTTCTCAAGCTCAAACGGTGCACCCAGCCAGTAGTTTTCCCCAGGCCCTTGCCGGGCTTGCTGGATTTACGCTGCAACAACCAGATTTCACGCGCCAGTGGCTCGGGCTCCGCGGCAATACCCTTGACGCCACCGCGTGCTTCCAGGCTCAGGTCGATGCCCCACTGCCGGGCAAACTCTTCAGCTGTCGGAAAATCGGGGCCGTTGTGGTGTTCATGACCCAGAAACTCGGATACGTCGAAGCCTATCCCCCCCGCACCAATGATCGCCACTCGCTTGCCCACTTCAGCACCACCGAGCAGGACATCTGTGTAGCTCAGGACTCTTTCGTGCCCAGCCCCTTCGATTTCCGGCAGGCGTGGTGTGACACCGGTGGCCATCACGACCTCATCAAAACCTTTTAGCAGTTCGACATCCGCTTCCGTATTCAGGCGCAAGTCCACGCCTTTCACATCCAGCTGTCTGCGGTAATACTTCAAGGCTTCGTAAAACTCTTCCTTTCCCGGTATCCGCTTGGCCATATTGAACTGGCCTCCGATTTTGTCAGCGGCTTCAAACAGGGTGACACGGTGTCCCCGCTCCGCGGCCACACAGGAAAATGCCAGCCCGGCCGGTCCGGCGCCAACCACCGCAACGGATTTTTTGTGCTCCGCCCCCTGGTAATTCAGAACCGTCTCGTGACAGGCCCTGGGATTGAGCAAACAGGAAGCCAACTGGCGGCTGAAGGTATGATCCAGGCAGGCCTGGTTACAGGCGATGCACACGTTGATCTCGTCCGCCCTGCCCGCGGCGGCCTTGTTAACAAATTCGGCATCCGCCAGCAGGGGCCTGGCCATGGATACCATGTCGGCATCTCCGTTCGCCAGCACCTGCTCGGCCACTCCGGGGGTGTTGATCCGGTTCGTTGTCACTAGAGGGATGTTCACTTCACCCTTCAGTTTGCGGGTGACCCAGGTGAAACCCGCTCGCGGCACCATGGTTGCAATGGTGGGAATCCGCGCCTCGTGCCAGCCGATGCCGGTGTTGATGATGGTGGCGCCGGCCGCCTCGACCGCTTTGGCCTGGGCGACAATTTCACTCCAGGCGTTGCCGTCCGGCACCAGGTCAAGCATCGACAGGCGATAAATGATGATGAACTCCGGCCCCACCGCTTTGCGGATGCGCCTGACGATCTCAACTGCGATCCGGTATCGGTTGGCTGCCTCGCCGCCCCACTCATCACTGCGCTTATTGGCCCGCGGAGCGGTGAATTCATTAATGAAATAGCCCTCTGAACCCATGACTTCAACGCCATCATAACCGGCTCTTTTGGCCAGTTTCGCGGCCCTGACAAAGCCCCGGATTTCACGCTTGATACCGCCCTTGCTCAGGCCTTTCGGTTTGAACGGATTAATCGGAGACCGGATCGGGCTGGGCGCCACCGACAACGGATGATAACCGTAGCGGCCTGCATGGAGTATCTGCATGCAAATCCTGCCATCCGCCGCGTGAACGGCACGGGTCACCAGGCGATGACGTTTGACCTGCCAGGGGTAGATCAGGCTGGAAGCGAAGGGCGCCAGCCAACCGCGAATCGTCGGAGCTATGCCACCGGTTACGATCAAACCGACACCACCCGCGGCCCGCTCCGCAAAATAAGCAGCCAGTTTTGGGTAGTCCCTTGCGTGGTCTTCCAGGCCGGTGTGCATGGAGCCCATTAATACGCGGTTGTTGAGCGTAACAAAACCCAGGTCCAGAGGCGCCAGCAGATGGGGAAAGGTCTCACTCATTCATTGTTTACCTGTTTTTATAATTCTTTTGCCAGGGTACGCAACAGTGTACGCACCCGCATCATGGGCCCTTTCAGAGTTTCTGCAATGTCTTCTTCCGACAACAGCTCACCACTTACGCCGGCACCCCAGTTGGACACAACCGCCAGGCCCGCGTAGTCCAGGCCAAGCTCCCGCGCAAGACCGGCTTCAGGTAAAGCGGTCATGCCCGCCATGTGGCAGCCATCGCGCCTGGCTTTTTCCACTTCCGCGGCACTTTCAAGCCGCGGGCCCTGGAACACGCCGATGCAGCCACCGTCCACCACTTCAATGGATGCCTTCTCTGCTGCCGCCAACAAGGAGCGCCGCAGAGCGCCGTCATACGGTTTCGTGAAGTCCACGTGCCCCAATTCGATGTGTTCGGAATCACAATAGGTATGCTGGCGGCCCCAGGTGTAGTCAATGAGCTGATCGGGTGCAGCCAGGGTGGCGGGGCCGTAAGGATCACACACACCGCCCACCGCATATACCGCAAGCACGTGGTCAGCGCCGGCTTCCTGCAGTGCCCACATATTGGCCCGGTAGTTGACACAATGCGGCGGAAAGCGGTGCGGATTGCCGTGCCTGGGTAAAAACAGCAAGCGCAGCGGATCGGTCTCGATCACACGGATGTCTGCTGAAGGACGACCAAAAGGAGTTTCAATCGAGATGGATTCCAGGCTTTCATCAAGTTCGTTGAGGCCGGTTCCACCCACCAGCGCCAGCGTCACGTCAGCCGCCATCATCAACTCTCCAGTGCACGAATTTCATCCAGATGCCGCCAGTGCTCATAGACATCCATGCCGCAACCGAACACGTATTTGTCTTCCACTTCCATCCCGATGAATGCGGGAAGCTCGCCGGTCGTTTCGCGATTGTGAATTTTCCTTATCAAAACGGCACTGTTAACAGACCGGGCGCCGCGGGCCTCGCAATAATGTTCAATCATCTGCAGCGTGAGACCGATATCGTAGATGTCATCGACAATCAATACGTCCTGGTTCTGCAGGTTCAGCCGAGGCGGCACCCGGAATTCAATCTCGCCGCCTTCGGTCTGGCCCGAGTAGCGCGTGGCGTGGATAAAGTCCATCTGCAGTGGCATCTCAAGCCGCGCAGCGATCCAGGCCGCCGGCATGATCGCACCGGTCATCACGACCAGCAGGATGATCGACCGGTCACCGTAGTGGGCATTGATTTCAGTTGCAATCTGCTCAACGGCTGCATCCACTTCCTGCCTGTCCGCTATGACGGTGGAATTCTCCAGCACTTTTCTCGGATCCTGTTCGCTCATCTTTCTTCTCTCGCTGTTTTATTCTCTGCTGGTTCGAGGCCCGCCAGTTCCGGCGCTGAATCGATGTTCAGTGTCCTGGTCGGGTAGGCGATGGAGGCGCCGTGCTGACTCACGATTTCGCCAATTTTCAATAATACATCCTGCTTGACCTTGTGGTAACGCTGCCAGTTTACGGTGTGCGTCATGCAGTAGATGAAAAAGTCGATTGATGAGGTATTAAAGGCATCGAAATGCACCATCAGAGTCTGCTTTTCATCGATTTCAGCGTGCCCGGACAACATCCTGCGA
>DAOWGA010000212.1 GCA_030637665.1 Lysobacterales bacterium
CGGTCTTTTTGGTTGTACTCTGGCCGCCACGTCTGCCGCGAGACCTTGAATCACCGGACTGTTGCCGGCCCTTCTGAGGCTGGCGCGAGCGTTGCGCCGGCTTCCTGGCGGTTTTCTTTTTACCAGCCTGCTTCTTTACGACTTTCCTGGCCGGGGCAGGTTCTTCTTCACTGGCTGAGAACAGTTTTGCGAAGAACTGGCCGAAAATACCCGGTTTACTCTTCTTCACCGGGGTCGGGGCAGGACGTGAATGAGTAACCCCGGTCACGGCCGGCGCCTGAACGGCTACGGCTGCTGCGGCCTGGGTTTCCGCGCTGGCCACCAACTCAGCCTGGGGCTGTTCGATGCGGGAATAGCTCGCATCGTCTGAAATATCAGAATGGCGCACGCGGTGAATTTCAAATTTTGGACGCTGCATGTACTCGTTTGCCAGTACGATGATCGGAACCGAGTGCCGGATCTCGATTTCGGACAGTGCCTTGCGCTTTTCATTCAACATGAAATTCGCCACTTTCGGTGGAGCCTGTACGATCACTTGGCCGGAAAAATCCTTCATCGATGCTTCTTCCAGCAGGCGCAGGATCGACAGCGCCAGCGACTCGATGCTGCGAATGGTTCCATGTCCATCGCAGCGTGGGCAGGTCTCCTGGCTCGACTCACCGAGCGATGGCCGCAGGCGCTGACGTGACATTTCCAGCAAGCCAAAGCGGGAGATGCGGCCGGTCTGAACCCGTGCCTTGTCGATTTGCAATGCATGCCGCAAACGTTCTTCGACCTGCCTTTGGTGCTTGCGATCCATCATGTCGATAAAGTCGATGACAATCAGGCCTCCGAGATCTCGCAGTCGTAGCTGGCGCGCTATTTCATCCGCGGCCTCGAGGTTGGTTTTGTAGGCTGTGTCCTCGATATCCGAGCCCTTGGTGGCGCGGGCTGAATTGATATCAACGGATAGCAACGCCTCGGTATGATCGATGACCATTGATCCGCCTGAAGGCAGATGCACCATGCGTGCGAATGCTGACTCAATCTGGCTTTCGATCTGAAAACGACTGAACAGCGGAACGTCGTCCTGGTAATGTTTCAACTTGCGCACGTTGTGCGGCATCACTTGCTGCACAAAATCACGGGCATCCGCGAAGACTTTTGCGTCGTCGATAAGGATTTCACCAATATCGTTACGCAGGTGATCACGCAGTGCGCGGATGAACAAATTACTTTCCTGATAAATCAGGAATGTGGCGGGCTTTTCCTGCGCCGCCTTTTCAATAGCGGTCCAGAGTTGAAGCAAATAGTCCAAATCCCACTGTAGTTCTTCGGCGTCGCGGCCGACTCCGGCGGTACGAATGATGATGCCAACGTTGTCAGGCGCAATAACCTGTTGCAGTTGCTCCCGCAAGTCCGCACGGTCCTCGCCGCTGATACGCCGGGAAACACCGCCGGCCTTGGGATTCGTTGGCATCAGCACCAGGTAACGGCCGGCCAGCGAAATGTAAGTGGTGAGGGCGGCGCCCTTGTTTCCGCGCTCCTCTTTTTCAACCTGGACAATGATTTCCTGGCCTTCTTTGACCGCATCGCGAACGGATACCTTGCCATCTGTCTTCTTGGCCGATGGATGGTAACTGGCGGGACAAATTTCCTTGAGGGGTAAAAAGCCGTGACGTTCGGATCCGAAGTCGACGAAGCAAGCTTCGAGGGAGGGTTCAACCCGGGTGATGCGGCCCTTGTAAACGTTGGCCTTTTTTTGTTCCTGGGACGGTACTTCGATGTCCAGGTCGATAAGTATTTGGCCATCTGCGACGGCCACACGCAACTCTTCTGGCTGAGTCGCGTTGATCAGCATTCTCTTCATTTTGTATACCTCAGGCATCCTGGCCTGAACACGCAAAAGCAGGCAGGGTTCAACACCCTGCTGTTACGCGATTCGTGTTCCTGGTCCCCTTATCAAGGGCATACCAGGCTTGCCAATTTATATTTAATTCGCCGGTAAAATTATTTTTCCGGTCCAAAAACAACAGCCTCCATGGCTGTCGCCGTAATCCTGTTTGTAACTGTACCCGGACTCTCTGCCGGCAGTCTTGCTTGTCATCGCCGGAACCTTGTTTCGGCTGATTTTTACCGGCAACGCATAGCGCTTCACGGGTACATTCGGAATCAGATTTCTGAACGGTGTGTGTAGATTCGTTCGTCGGCTGGAATAATGCCAGGGCGTATGGCCGTTGGTATCTGCCGGAAAGACCGGAAAATTGATGTGATATTGACACATCATATCCAGCACGCAGAGTTCCGAAGCGATATAATATAGCAGGGATTATAAGTTCTTTCAATGAGTTGGCGTTTCATGTCTTCACCAGAAAAAAGCAGCGGAGTCCGTCTCGTTCAGGTGACTGCGGACCGTGAAGGACAACGCCTGGATAATTTCCTGTCGGCGCAATTAAAAGGGCTTCCACGGTCTGCGCTTTACCGCATCATCCGCACCGGCCAGGTCAGGATCAACGGCAAGCGCAGCAAGCCGGCTTCGCGCCTGGAAGCCGGTGATATGGTCAGGATTCCGCCCGCCCGGACCCGGGAGGGAAACCAGGCGTTTATTTCAGAGCGGGTGTGCAACCAGGTTCGTGCGGCTGTATTGTTCGAAGACCCGGACCTGCTGGTGATTAACAAACCCTCCGGCATGGCTGTGCATCCGGGAAGTGGTCTGCCATGGGGTCTGATCGATGTAGTGCGTCAGAATTACCCCGGTGAATATTTTGAACTTGCGCACCGCCTGGATCGCGAGACCAGTGGCTGCCTGGTGCTGGCCAGGAATGGCAAGTCACTGAGTCACCTGACCAATCTATTCCGGGATGGTGCTGTTCAGAAACACTACTTGTGCCTGTTGGACGGCAGGATGGACGAAGCATCAATCAAAGTGGACGCGGCCCTGAAAAAAGTACAGGTGGGAGCTGAAAGGCAGATGGTGGTGAGCGAGGACGGAAAAGCGGCGCTGACACATTTCCACCTGCTGCAGGCTTATGCGGATTGCAGCTATGCCGAGGCGCAACTCCTGACCGGAAGAACACACCAGATCAGGGTCCATGCGCTCCACATGGGCATGCCGCTGGCCGGCGACGAAAAATATGCAAGCAGGGAGTCGGTGGATAGATGGAAGGCAAGGGGACTGCAGCGGACATTTCTGCATGCGCAGCGCCTGAGTTTCGCGGCACTTTCCGGTGAGAAATTGGAGTTCAACGCCCCCCTTCCCGGACCTCTGAAGGCGGTGCTCGATGAGTTGGAAGGCTGATGAAGGCGTGCAAGGCGTGTTTGGGAGTCGATTTCCTACAGCGATCATCAGGCAATGCTCTGGTGATGGCTTGTCTGCTGTGATCTAATTCGCGCAATGTACAAACCACTTGAAGCCTTTATTGGCCTTAGATACCTGCGTGCCAAGAGGCGAAATCATTTTATTTCGTTTATTTCCCTGATTTCCATGATGGGTATTGCTCTGGGCGTGACGACCCTGATTACCGTGATCTCGGTCATGAATGGTTTCGAGAAGGAATTGCGGACACGTATCCTGGGCGCTATCGCCCATGCAACCATCCAGCCGGTGGACGGCGCAATGATGGACTGGCGGTCGGTTGTGGACCAGGCCGAGAAACACCCGGATGTGAATGGAGCGGCGCCGTTCATCGAGGAAGGCGTCTGGCTCCAGGGAAGCGAGTCATCCGGGGCTTTGATCAGGGGAGTGCAACCGGATTATGAAATCCGGGTATCGGAAGTCAGCGAAAAAATGCTGACCGGAAAACTGGCTGATTTACGCCCGGGCGAGTACGGCATCATTCTGGGCCTGGGCCTGGCCAGTCGTCTGCGGGTCGGGCCGGGTGACCGGGTCACGGTGATCGCACCGCGGCTCAAGGCATCGCCGGTCGGCGCCAGCCCGCTGATGCGTCGTTTTACCGTGGTGGGAGCATTTGAATTTGGTGAATTCGAGAACGATTCGACCCTCGCGCTGATTAATATCGAGGATGCGGCGCGCCTGTTGCGCATGCCGGAAGGTTCGATCAGTGGCGTTCGCCTGCACCTGCAGGACATGTACCAGGCCTGGCGTGTTGCGCGGGAAATATCAGAGGAACTGTCCGGTTATCACATTGTGCGGGACTGGACCCAGGAACGCGGTAACCTGTTCCAGGCAGTCAAAACCGAGAAAACCGTGATGTGGGTGATTTTGTCACTGATTATCGCTGTTGCCGCCTTCAACATCATCTCCATGCTGGTCATGGTCGTTACGGACAAACAGTCCGACATTGCCATTCTCAAGACCATGGGCGCGCGGCCCGGAACCATCCTGCGTATTTTTGTCATCCAGGGCAGCCTGATTGGGATCATCGGAACCAGCCTGGGTGTTGTTGGCGGTATTCTGTTGGCGCAGAACATCGGTCTGGTTGTTCCTTTCCTGGAACGATTGTTCGGCTTCAGCCTGTTTCCGTCGGATATTTATTACATTACCGAGTTGCCTTCCGACCTCAGGGTTACCGATGTCACCAAGTTCGCCCTGATGTCCCTGGTGATGTCTTTTTTATCCACCTTGTATCCCTCGTGGCGTGCTTCGAGGACGCATCCTGCAGAGGCTTTAAGCTATGACTGAACAAAGCCAAAACCTCGCGCTGGAGGCCAGAGGCATCCAGAAAACCTTTCGGCAGGGGCCCAAGGACGTACATGTTCTGCATGATGTCAATTTACAGTTAGCGGCAGGACGGTCCCTGGCTATTGTCGGGGCCTCAGGCGCCGGTAAGAGCACTTTGCTTCATATACTCGGCGGCCTGGACAAGCCGGACCGGGGCGAGGTACTGGTAGAAGGGCAATCCATTTGGGAACTCAGCTCGGCCGATCGCGGGCAGATGCGTAACAGGACCATGGGGTTCGTATACCAGTTTCATCACCTGCTGCCGGAATTCACCGCACTGGAGAATGTGGCTATGCCCTTGCTGATTCGCGGTATGAAGCCGGCAGACGCTGCAGTAAGGGCTGCGGAAATTCTGGACAAGGTTGGGCTTTCGGCTCGCTTGCATCACAAGCCGGGAGAACTTTCCGGCGGTGAGCGCCAGCGTGCAGCCCTGGCTCGGGCTCTCTCGGGCAGCCCGCGCGTAGTGCTTGGGGATGAACCGACCGGAAACCTGGACGAGCGCACAGCGGACCATGTGTACGGCCTGTTGCTGGAATTGAACCGGGAACTCAAGACCAGTCTCCTGCTGGTGACCCACGACAAGCGCCTGGCCGCACGCATGGATCAGCGCCTTGAATTGCATATGGGGTGCCTGCAGAAAATGGCCTGATGGTGCAGGTCAGGGCGATCTTGACCCTGCCGGCCGGACTGATTGCGGGTGTGCTGGCCGCTCATCAATTTACCAGCCTGCCTCCACCCTGGCTGATGATCACGGCCGTGCTGGTCGCTCTGGCTCTATTGCCCAAACCGCACACACGCTGGCTGGCCATAATGCTGGTTGCCGCTTGTTGGACTCTATGGCAGTTCGGACACAGGCTTGACGACCGGCTCGATGCTTCGCTCAGCGGCGAGGTATGGGCGGTGGAAGGCGTGATTTCGGGTCTTCCTGAAGTGCATGCCGAGTACACCCGTTTTCGCTTCGAGCCCTCGCCCGGTGCGGGGCATCGGCCACTGCCCCGTGTATTGCTCATCTACTGGTACCGGGACCGGCCAGAACTGGCTGTCGGGGAGCGCTGGCGCCTCGAGTTGCAGTTGAGGCCTCCCTGGGGCCGGGTCAATTTCCACGGTTCGGACCGGGAAAAATGGCTTTTTTCAGAGGGCATAAGTGGACTCGGTACGGTACGTGCCGGTGAGATTCTGGCGCAGCCGGCCGCTGCCCACTACCCCGTGCAGCGCATTCGCAGCCTGGTCAGGGAGAAAATCGCATCGCTGGTCGAAAACCAAAGAGCGCGAGGGGTTGTGCAGGCCCTGTCCATAGCAGAGCGCAACGGCTTGTCATTCAGCGACCGGCAACTGCTGATGTCCACGGGGACTTCCCATTTACTCGCCATCTCGGGTTTGCACGTTGGCCTTGCAGCGGTGGGGGGCGCCTGGCTGAGCCGGCTGGTTTTTTCGATGTTGCCGTTTGCGCTGTTCAGACTGCTTGGATTTCGGGTTTCCCTGGCTTGCGGCCTGCTGGCGGCACTGGCTTATTCAGCACTGGCTGGATGGGGAGTTTCCACGCTGCGGGCCGTGCTGATGATTTGTGTGGTGGTGGCAGCGCTGATGTTAAGCCGGGCCATCAGCCCATTGCGTGCATACCTGTTGGCGCTGTCCGCGGTACTGCTGATCGATCCACTGGCCCCACTGCGTGCCGGTTTCTGGTTTTCCTTTCTGGCCGTGGCGGTGCTGCTGCTGCTTTTTGTTCCACGCAGCGGCAAAATGGCGTGGTGGAAAACCGTGCTGTTGGCCCAGGGCGGCGTGATGGTGGCCATGCTGCCGGTCAGCGTTCACTGGTTTCAGATGTACAGCCCGGTGGGCTTCCTGGCGAATATCGTAGCCATTCCCTGGGTGAGCCTGGCCGTGGTTCCGCTGACCCTGGCCGGCGTCAGCTTTCTGGCGGTGTCAGACGGCATCGCAGGCGTGCTGTTGGGCCTGGCCGGAAAGGCCTCTTTGGCACTGTTTGCATTTCTCGAATTTCTCTCCGGTTTGCAGGGAACCATGCCCGTGTTGCCGCCCCCCGCTGTCCCGGCCGTGCTGCTTGCTTCACTGGCAGGCATGCTGATGTTATTACCGGGCGGTTTAGCTCTACGATGGTTCGGACCGTTTCTGATGTTGCCACTGTTTCTGCCAGCGGATTCCCGAACGGAAGGCGACACCCTGATGGTTGAGGCCCTGGATGCAGGGCAGGGGACCGCCGTGCTTTTGAGTACGCAGGATCGCACGCTGCTCTATGACTCAGGTCCGGGGGACGGAATCGATCAAAACCTGGTGAGGTCGGTCATCAGGCCAGCCCTGGCGGGTCTTGGGCGTTCTGCACCGGAGCGAATTATCATCAGTCATGGCGATCTGGACCATGCGGGTGGAGTAAAAACTCTTGCCAGCTACTATCCGGACGCACAATGGAACGTCAACCTGCCCGGGCAGGCGCGCGAGCATGAGCCATGTCGTTCGGGCCTCAGCTGGACCTGGAGTGAATTTGAATTCGAATCACTCCACCCTTCCAGTGGTCTGCCGTATCTTGGAAATGACAGCTCCTGTGTTGTGAGTGTTGCGGGAAGATC
>DAOWGA010000017.1 GCA_030637665.1 Lysobacterales bacterium
GATACGCCAGGCACAGTCAACTTACGCCTCTAGAATACGCCGGTCACTGTTAAAAAACCGTGAATCTAGCGTTGGCAATTCGTGATATATGCGCTTTTTTCAGGCTTGAACCCGTATTTTGCGTGATTTCTTGAGATGCACCAGTAGCAATGATATGGCCGCGGGGGTTACTCCAGGAACACGTGAAGCCTGACCGATGGTGTCCGGCCTGACACTCTGCAGCTTTTCCCTAACCTCAGCAGAGAGCCCCTGAACACCACCAAAATCGAAATCGTCTCCGATTTCCATTGTTTCATGACGGCGCCTTCGGGCAATGTCTTCTTGTTGCCGCCCAAGATAGCCTGAATAGCGGACCTGAATTTCCAGTTGTTGGGAAACTTGCCCGTCCTTTACACCGGGGCCTATGCCTTCTATTTCAACCAGTCGTTGATAATCGACCTCAGGGCGCTTCAGCAAGTCCAGTGCCCGCATTTCTTTGCTGATGGGAATGCCATAGGCAGTTTCAACCATTCGGCCAAGAGCATTGCCTGGTGTCACCCAGATTTCATTCAGCCGCTTGCGCTCTGTCTCCAGGCATTCGATCTTCTGGCAAAATCGCTTCCAGCGCTCGTCATCGACCAGGCCGAGTGCGCGGCCTTTTTCAGTCAGCCGCAGGTCTGCATTGTCTTCCCGCAACTGCAGGCGGTATTCCGCCCGGCTGGTGAACATTCGATAAGGTTCCAGCGTGCCCTGGGTGATGAGATCATCGATCATCACACCGATGTAGGCCTGATCGCGCCCAGGTGTCCACGTGGATTCACTACGGACCAAACGGGCTGCGTTAATACCGGCAACCAGCCCCTGGGCTGCGGCTTCTTCATAACCTGTGGTCCCATTGAGTTGCCCGGCGAAAAACAGGCCATCAATATGCTTCGTTTCGAGGCTGGCATGCAGATCCCGCGGATCGAAGAAGTCGTATTCAATAGCGTAGCCGGGCCGGGTAATTCGAGCATTTTCGAAGCCCTTGATGCTACGCACGAACTCGAGTTGGATTTCGAACGGAAGGCTGGTTGAGATTCCATTGGGGTACAGCTCCTGCGTATCCAGCCCCTCGGGTTCCACAAAAATCTGGTGGCTTTCCCGGTCACTGAAGCGCACGACCTTGTCTTCGATGGAAGGACAGTAACGTGGGCCCACACCCTCAATGACGCCCGCATACATCGGTGAGCGATGCAGTGAATTGCGGATGATGTCATGTGTTCGTTCCGACGTATGCGTTATCCAGCAACTTACCTGGCGCGGATGATCCTCCCGGCTGCCCATGAAGGAGAAAACCGGCCGCGGCTCGTCGCCCGGCTGTTCCTGCAAAAGGGAAAAATCTACAGACTTCCCGTCTATACGCGGCGGCGTGCCAGTTTTCAGGCGGGCGACCCTGAACGGCATTTCGCGCAGGCGGGCCGCCAACACATTGGACGGGGGGTCGCCGGCACGGCCACCTGCAGACTGCTCCTCGCCCATGTGGATTTTTCCACCGAGGAAGGTCCCGGTTGTGAGAACCACGGTAGTGGAATTAAATTCCAGCCCAGTGGCGGTACGGCAACCGCTGATACGCCCGTTATCGGTCAACAGATCGTCAACACCGGCCTGGAATATTGCCAGGTTTGGCTGCTGTTCCACGGTCTTGCGTATAAACGCACGGTACAAATTGCGGTCGCATTGGGCCCGGGTGGCGCGAACAGCCGGGCCTTTGCGTGAATTGAGTGTGCGCAACTGGATGGCGGCGGCATCTGCAGCCCTGGCCATCACACCACCGAGGGCATCAATTTCTTTCACCAGGTGACCTTTACCTATCCCCCCAATTGCAGGATTACAGCTCATCTGCCCGATGGTCTCGATGTTATGCGTGATCAACAACGTACTGGCGCCGCTGCGCGCAGAGGCAAGCGCCGCCTCGGTGCCGGCATGGCCGCCACCAATTACGATCACATCATATAATTCCGGATACAACATCTTAACAACAATCTACCATCAAGGACCGCGTATTGTACTGAATTTCAAACAATTGTGTACTTCATGTAAGCAGGCGCCGAAATTCCCGACGCGCCACGAGGCAGATTTACAAAGAGAGTTGCTTTTAGAAGCCCTGAGGGAGAGTTAGTTACCGTCTGCTGCCATCCGGTTGTGAAGCTCCACCATCAATTGCTGGTTCATACTGAACAGGCTCTGGTTTGGCCGGTCCAGGTCCATGACCAACGCCATTACAACAGAGAATGTAACGGCCAGGGTCCATGTTGCGATGCCGCTCCGCGCACCTGTGAGTCCCGCCTGGTAACCCATGATAATCATCGACAGCAAAGCCATTATGTACAGGGTGATCCAGATCACCGGTGAAATGCGGTTGTACAAGACCGCCTGAAGGCGGGCATCCTGCGCATTGATCATGGCAAGGACAGACTGGCTGAATATTCCGGTGCTTTCGCGATTTTCCGGATCCTCCATCGAGGATTCAGCCAGGGACCATAAATTGTCATGCAGGCGGTTTGAGTCCTTTACCAGTTCCAACACCCTCGTCATGTCGGCGCTGCCTCTCTGCTGCATCATTTCCATTCGAATCGCCACGAACTGCTGCAAAAAGTTCTTGGCAACAGGGCGAGTCGCATTATCGAGTAAATCAGCTCCACGATAGGCCGAGCTGATGGCATTGACTTCCAACATGA
>DAOWGA010000268.1 GCA_030637665.1 Lysobacterales bacterium
AAGTGTCGACCAGGCTGCGCGGAATTCCCGGCCCCCGGAACCGGGCGCCAGGGGCAGGGTGAGGATGTTGCCACAGCCAATTTTGTCCGGGTGACCTGTGCCCGGATAGAGGGGCATCTGGTGGCTGGAGATGTACATGATTTCCGGGCTCTGTTCGAAAATGTCCTGGGTGCCATTGCCGTGATGAACATCGAAATCCAGAATGGCGACCCGTTCGATAGCGTGCATGGCCAGCGCGTGCCGGGCGGCCACAGCCACGTGGTTGATCAGACAAAAACCCATGGCGACAGCGGCTTCTGCATGGTGACCGGGAGGGCGTATGACGCAAAATGCATTACGTGACTTGCCGGCAAACACCTGGTCAATGGCAAAGCAGGCAGCGCCACTGCCGCGCAGTGCGGCGTCGATTGTGCCGGGTGACAGGAACGTGTCCGGGTCCAGTGCAACCATGCCGCCTTCCGGTTCGAGATCGATCAATGATGCCCAGTAGCCGGAGTCGTGAGCCCGGCATACCTGCTCCTGGCTGGCCAGGGGCGCTGGTAGCAGTTCTGTTCCCGGGACGTTCCGAATGGCGGAAAGCACGGCGCGCACACGATCCGCCCGTTCCGGGTGCCTGGGTCCCGGGTCGTGCTTCAGACAGTCGTCGTGGTGAAGAAGCAGGGTTTTCATGACTTGAACAGCGGCAATGACATGGTTTCTTTTACTTCCTCCATAACCACGTAGCTGCGGGAGTCGGCCACGCCGGGCAAAGCAAGGATTTTTTCTCCGAGCAGGCTACGGTATTCCTGCATATCCCGAACCCGGGCTTTCAGCAGGTAGTCGAAATTACCGGAAACCAGATGGCACTCAAGCAACTCCGGTAGCTGGATGGCCTTGCGCCGGAAATCCCTGAATGCACCGGGCGAAGTTCGCAGCAGGTCGATCTCTACGAAGACCAGCAGCCCAGCCTCGAGCAATTGAGGGTTGAGGCAGGCGGAATAGCCCGTGATGTAGCCATCACGCTCCAGGCGCCGCACCCGTTCCAGGCAGGGTGTGGTAGTGAGGTTTGCTTTCCTGGCCAGCGCGACATTGGAAATTCTTCCGTCCGCCTGCAAACATTCGAGAATTTTTCGATCGGTTCGGTCCAGCGGTTTTGGTCTTCTGGAGTTTTTACTCAATATATGGCCCACCCAAAGCAGTAAAAGCAGAATAAACAACTGGATTATCTAATAAAAAAGGATAAATAACCATGGCAAAAAGGATAAAATTAGATGATTAGCCAAGGTTTACGGAGCAGACAAGATGAAAGTAGGTGTACCTAAGGAAATCAAGAATCACGAATATCGGGTAGGTCTCGTTCCGGCATCCGTGCGTGAATTGACCCAGCGCGGTCACGAGGTATTTGTGCAGGCCTCGGCCGGGCAGGGTATCGGGCTGCATGACAGCGATTACGAAGCAGTTGGCGCCACAATTCTGTCGCAAGCGGAGGAAGTATTTGATGTGGCTGAGATGATCGTCAAGGTCAAGGAACCGCAGGCGGTCGAACGGGCGATGCTCAAGGAGCACCATACCCTCTTCACCTATCTGCATCTCGCCCCTGATGCCCCGCAGACAGAAGATCTGGTCAACTGCGGCGCGACTTGCATCGCTTACGAAACCGTGACGGATAGCGCCGGTCAGCTACCGCTGTTGGCGCCCATGTCCGAAGTAGCCGGACGTCTGTCCATACAGGCCGGCGCCTGGTGCCTGGAAAAGGCGCGCGGAGGATCTGGTGTCCTGTTGGGAGGTGTACCAGGAGTGGAGCCTGCCAAGGTCGTGATCATCGGTGGCGGTACGGTTGGCTTCAATGCCTGCCAGATGGCGGTAGGAATGGGCGCCCGCGTGGTGGTCCTGGACCGCAACGCCAAAGTCATGCGTGACATGGACGCGAACTTCGCCAGTCAGATTGAAACCGTGTATTCCAATGCCGAAGCGATCGAGCGGCACATCCGGGATGCCGACCTGGTAATAGGTGGCGTGCTGATCCCGGGAGCAGCGGCGCCCAAGTTGGTCACCCGTGAACACTTGTCCATAATGCGCAAGGGTTCCGTACTGGTGGATGTTGCCATCGATCAGGGTGGAT
>DAOWGA010000007.1 GCA_030637665.1 Lysobacterales bacterium
AGTGCCTTCTGCCTTCATTTTCCGGCCGCAAACGGCCGGATCCGATCCGCTGCCTCTATCATCTCCAGCGACCGCGTGCCGCCGTTACCCAGGCGAAAACCGGTCATGCCGTTGGGCATGAGACAAACCAGCATCCCGCCCCAACCATGCATCTCGGGCACGGAAGTGGTGAAACCGGATGCGCCGGCATAAGGCGTGTGCCATATCGACATGTGATATGAATGATCACCAAACTCGTTCGATGCCCCGGTGGGCAGGCCACGTTGGTCGGTCTGGTACAGGGCCTCGGCAAGCTTTGTGGGGCTCAGAATTTGCTCACCTTCATGCCGGCCGCCATTTTGCAGCAGCATTGAAATTTTGGCGATATCGTCAACCGTCATGAACAGGGCCCAACCCAGGAAGGGCACACCTTGCGAACCATCTGGCTCTGTGGTGAACTTCGAAGACATGTGGTGAATACCGATCGGCCGGTAAACTTCCCCGGTTATCATTCGCCACAAGTTGGCGTTTTCGCCCTCCCTGCTTTTCAACAGGCTGTCCAGAGCCGCAGCAAGGGTAAACGTGTTGCGGTCACAATACCGCGCGTGTTCGCCGGGCCCCCAGGGATAGCTGGGCATTTTAAAAACTTCGGCCAGCATATTGTCCAGGCCAGGGGCGAGGTACCAGGCGTTATAGGATTCCTCATCTCCGGTGATGTAGCCATCCAGGATATTGTTGGGATCGATATTGTGACTGCCGGCGCCCATGCCCGTTGCCATGTTCAGGGCGTCACCGAAGGTGACCTCATCCCAGCCATCGTGATCAGCAGTGACTTCGAGGTAGTCCCTGATTTTCAGGTCGAATACCTCATCACCGTACTTTTGCGCCATGCGCAACATGGCAACCATGCCGAGCATTGACTTGGTGACGGACCATACGCCATGCCTCATCTCCCGCGGATACGGATAATCACCGAAAGGCGTACGGCTGGGCCTGGCGAATACCACTCCATCGATGACCAGGCCACTGGTGGTAACCAGTGCGGGATCAATAGAAGAGTCAAAATCGGAAAACCAGGCCGGGTCGTAGCTGGCTTCAAGCTCCGACCACTCACGCCAGGGAATCCTGTCTGACAATTCCTGCCCGAATTCCCTGACCAGCCGATCGCGCCCGCTGACTGTGTCCGGATGATATTCGACAGGGACATGCCCCCAGGCAACGAAAAAGTTCTTGATAAAATAAGGGGATGACTGCTGGACCACCTGGTAACGCAGTTGCGATACGCTGTCTTTATCGTATAGAAAAGTTGCGACCCCGTTATAAGCATCACCCTCGATGTCCCCGGTCAGCATGAATGGAAATGAGGCCCGGGAAAATCCCTTGTCCCCAGCTTCTGACCACACCCTTCCGGGCTCAAACTGTATCATCCAAAAATTACTGCCGTTTTCAGGCTCGAGCAGGTCCCGCACAACGGGCACCAGGTATCCCTGATCGGAAAAAAACTCAATCGTCACGCCGGGAAATAACTGCGTGATCCTGCCATTGATGATTCCGGGCTCTATTTCAGGTGGCTCTGTCTTCATGGCCAATTCCGGAATCCTCAGCGTCCCGCTAAACGCGTGCAGCGCCTCTGCTGCATTTTCAGACGGCATGAAATAGCCGTTCAGAATTGGCGCTGTGTCCGAAGTATCCGGCGCCATCATCTCTTCATAAGTGAGCTTTTGCCGCAGGTCTGCCGGGGGTTCAACTTTCCCGGAGCAGGAACAGCCCAAAAATGCCAACACAATCAGGCCGGGAATACTGATGAATCTGGTCTTCACGTTCTATCCTTTTCTTGCATCTGGAAGTCCGGGTACCACCGCCGGCCCCCATAATCCCGGCGCCTCAAGCGCCAAGGCACAATCTGATGCCCGGCTTGATCCTTGATGTGGCTTACGAAAATGTAGTCGCTGACCCGGAGCAACAGGCCAGACGCCTGATTGCTCATTGTAGCCTGGAATGGGAGCCCGACTGCCTGGAATTCCATAAATCGAAAGTGGCCTCCACTACCGCCAGCGCCGTACAGGTCCGGCAACCCCTCTACTCCACTTCAATCCAGAAGTGGCGGCACTACGAGAATCAACTCATCCCGCTCAAAACCAGGCTGACCGAAGCCGGCCTCCTCGGAGACACTGGCTAGTTGTAGGCAGGAATTCTACCGAGCCAAAAAGAGCGAAGGCCTTCACGGCATGCAGTGGACTGGGTAGGCATTCCCACGATTTTTAGCCGCCGAGTGATAATCTCAGGCCGGGGCAATTTTCAGGGATGAAAATTGAGGGCGCCCAGGGCAAGGAGCCCTGTAAGCCCGGTCCCGATCAGGCTGAGATTCTCGCGAGGGAAGCCCGCAGGGCCGGATAAGCATGAGGGGGAAAGCCTACCCAGGACGCTGCATGCCAGCACTGCGTTCAAAAGGTACCGCCGCACCAAGTAACGGTCGGCCGCATGGCGGCCTCCTACATGACCGGCTAGCCTCCGTACTCGCGTAACAGCGTGCGGCTGATGATGTGCCGCTGGATCTCGGACGTGCCATCCCAGATTCGTTCCAGCCGGGAATCCCGCCACAAGCGCTCGATCGGCAGTTCTTCCATCAGGCCCATTCCGCCGTAGATCTGCACTGTGTGATCGGCTGCACGCCCCAGCGCTTCGGAAGCAAACAGCTTGGCCATGGCCGCGTCCTGCGATGTCATTTTGTCCTGGTCCGCCATTTCGCAGGCATGCATGACCAGAAGATCCGAGGCCTGCAACTCAGTGGCCATGTCCGCCAGCTTGAATGAAGTGCCCTGGAACCGCCCTATGGGCTTGCCGAACTGCTTGCGAGTCGCTGCCCATTCTGCGGCCAGTTCCAGCAGCAGCTCCATCTTTCCGCAACACTGTGCGCCGACCCAGACACGCCCCATGCTCAGCCACTTGTCGGCAAGTTCCAGTCCCTTGCCCTCTTCGCCAAGGATTTGAGACTTGTGAACCCGTACGTCGTCGAACGAAAGTTGATAGGTTCTGTAACAGCGCTGGGCAGCACATGTGGGACCCCGCTGCATGTCGAAACCCTTTTCACCGGCGTCAACCAGGAAGGCGGTTACCCGTTTGCGCGGGCCACGCGGGGTTTCATTCACGCCGGTGACGACAAAAACAATGCTGAAATCAGGCACGCAAGGCGTGCTGATAAAGTGCTTGGCGCCATTAATGATGTAGTCGTCACCGTCACGGTCGGCCCGTGTCGTCATGGCCATGATGTCAGATCCGGCACCGGGCTCAGTCAGGGCGAAAGATTCGTGTTTTTCGCCGCTGACGCAGGGCAGCAGGTAGCGATCAATCTGATCACCCTCGCAGGCCAGCAAAATTTCCGTGGGTCGTGCAATGTTTCCGGCCAGGCCATAACTGGCCTTGCCCAGCTCGCGCTCCATCAATCCCAGCGTGGTGTAATCCAGGCCGCCGCCGCCCACCGATTCGGGCAGGTTTGCAGCATAAAAACCCATCTCTATCGCTTGTTGTTTGATGTGCTCACCCAGCTCCACAGGAACCTCGCCGGCCCGGTCGGCCTCCGCTTCATGCGGGTAGATTTCCTTTTCCAGGAACGCCTTCAGGGAATCCAGAATCATGCGTTGTTCTTCTGTGATTTGATAATTCATAGTTCATGCCCTGAATGTGGATTAAGCAAATGATGAGAGATTCTCCTGTGCGTTTGTTATGAATATTCGACAGGAACACAAGGATTTCGCCATCGGCAATTACGCCACGCTGTGTCGAAATAATTTCAGTTGATTGTCGAAAAGATGATATTCTCACTTCCCCCTCCTGTCGCTGAAGCGGCTGCGGATCGCAGCACAATTCTCTGCAGGGTCCGAATTTGTAGGAGAAGCTGCCATGACCGGCAATTCCTGGAAGCCACGATTCACTTTCGCTTTCGTCCTGTTGGAAAAATTCAGTATGCTCAGCCTGTCGGCAATGCTTGAGCCCTTGCGAATCGCCAACTATTGCAGCGGGCGCAATTTGTATGGCTGGTCCTTGCTTTCAGCGGATGGAAATGACGTTGCGGCCAGCACGGGTGTCATGGTGCCGACACGACAGGTCACCATGAACGACTCCGAATGGGATGTGATTATCGTTTGTGGCGGCTGGAACGCAGAGCGCTATAACTGTGCGACGCTTTTCAGCTGGCTGCAACACATGGGTCGCGGCGGCGTTATTCTTGGCGCAGCGGAAACCGGGAGTTACATACTCGCCCGCGCAGGGCTTTTGCGCGGCTGTTCGGCAACCATTCACTGGCATTGTTACACTGCTTTTAGAGAGCGTTATCCCGCTATCGATCTGAAAGATGCGCTGTATGTGATAGACCGCAAGCGCATGACCTGTGCCGGCGGAACTGCCGGCATGGATATGATCTTGCAGGAGATCAAGCGCAGGAATGGCAAGGAGCTGGCGGTAGAGGTCGCTGATCAGTTGCTCTATGCGCCGGTTCGCAAAGCGGATATGCCGCAAAAAGAAGTCCAGTCAAAGCAACAGTCATCCGTACCTCCTGCCCTGCAAAAAGCCATTGAAATCATGGAGAAAAATATCGAGAAACCGCTGACCATCCCGCAAATTTCCCAATTACTCGGTTTTTCCCAACGCAAGCTCGAACGGTTGTTCAACAATCGATTTGGATGTTCGGCTGTGGCTTTTTACCGGACTGTCCGGCTACAGGAAGCCCGTGTTCTTCTGACCCACACGGATATGTCAGTACTGGACATTTGTATCGCTTGCGGATTCGCCAGTTCCTCCTATTTCAGCAAATCCTATACCAACCAGTTTGGTGTACGGCCCCGCGACCATCGCTCATCCTGGCCGGATAGCGAACCGACGCCCTATTGGCCGGGTGTGAGCACCTTTACCACCGCAGCCATCGCTGCGCGAACCAATCAGGATCAATAACGACGTCAAGCTATCCATCCAATGCCGTTAGCACCCGCTCTGCGCTCATAGGTAACTGGTACAGTGGTTTGCCGATGGCATCCAGTATGGCGTTCCGGATGGCGGGAGCGGTGGGAATGATGGGCGACTCTGCGATCCCTTTTGCTCCCAGCGGAGCACCGACAGGCTCGGGTATCTCCAACACGTCCATTTCCATTTCGGGGATATCCAGCGCCATCGGGATCACGTAGTTTTCCAATGACGGGTTCAGGGTGCGCCCTTCGTTGACTATGAGCTCCTCGGTCAGAGCATAGCCGATACCCTGTGCGCAACCGCCTTCGATCTGCCCGTATACACCACCCGGATTGATCATTTTCCCTGCATCATGAACCGCGATGAGTCGTTCCACCGTGACCTGGCCTGTTTCAACATCCACCAGGACCTGGGCAATCTGCGTGCAAAACTGAAATACCTCCTGACTGAAGCGGTAGTCTCCTGCCGGGACATCGGCCGGGTATTCAAAATGATATTTGCTTTCCGCATGCAGCGGATAACCCCAGAACAGGGCGCGCCGGGCCAACTCCTCAATCGTGAGAGCATGTGGCTCGCTATCTACCTGGAGTCTTCCGTCGCGCAAGTCCAGTCGATCCCTGCTAATTTTTGTCTTCCCGGCCGCCACCGACAGCAGGGAGTCACGGATCGAGTTGGCCGCGGCCAGCACGGCGTTACCGGAAACCATGCACTGGCGGCTGGCACATGAGGATCCCGCATCGGGCGTGCGGGAGGTATCCGCCCTGACCGCCCGGACTGATGACATGGGAACACCCAGCCGGTCAGCCGCCATTTGCGCCAGGATGGTGATAATCCCCTGGCCCATATCCGCTGCGCCACTGAGCAACACGACCGATCCGTCACGGTGCATTTCCAACACGACACCGGCATGATCGCCCAAGCCGCGGCCCATGCCCGAGCCTTTCAAAATAGTCGCCATACCCCAGCCGCGGCGTAAGTGGGGAGCAGGCTGGCGCTCACATTGATCGCGCTTTTCCCATCCGATCTTCTCGGCTGCCTTTCTCAGGGAGGCCTTCATCGCCTGCCCTTCCCGCACCACCACACCGGTGTACATTTTCGTTCCGGTCTCGACACCGTTGAGCAAGCGTAACTCCAGTGGGTCAATTTCCAGTTTCCGCGCCAGATCGTCCATTTGCGACTCGTACACAAATGCAGCCTGCGGTGCTCCGAAACCCCGAAACGCTCCGCCAATGGGGTTGTTGGTGCGCACCGCAATAGTTTCCACTTCCAGGTTCTGTACCGAGTACGGCCCGCCAATAAACTCACCGAACTTGTTCATGACCTCGTGCGTCGCATTGTGATAGGGGCCTGCATCTGCGATTGCTCTGGCTTTCACTGCCAGCAAACGTCCTTCCCTGGTTGCAGCGGTGATGCAATGAATGATGATGGGGTGACGCTTTACGTGCGTCAGAATCGACTCTCTGCGCCCCCTGATCAGTCGAACCGGGCGCCCGGCCGCAACGGCCAGCAAGGCGGCGTGCATCTGCACATGCGCTTCATCCTTGCCGCCAAAGGCGCCACCGATATACGGCGTGATGACGCGGACCATGCTTTCGGGCATGGCCAGTGTCCGGGCAATTTGCATCCGGTCCCTGTGCGGCGCCTGGCATGAAGAGTAGACCGTCACCACTCCTTCTTCGTCTACCAGGGCCACCCCGCCCTCCGTTTCGAGGAAAGCGTGTTCAGCCCACTGGGTGCGATAGGTATTCTCAACAATGACATCAGCCGAAGCCAGGGCCGCTTCCACTTCGCCAGTGCGGTAGACCTGGTTCATGATTATGTTGTCTTCCCCCTCGACAAGCTGATCAGCGCCGGCTTTCATGGCCACCAGCGGATCAAAGATTCCGTCCAGAACCTCGTATTCAACCTGAATTGCCCGCAGTGCCGCGTCAGCGGTCGCTTCGTCCAGAGCAGCAACCGCAGCCACCGCATCACCCTGGAAGCGCACCTCATCGATGGCCAGTAAGGGCTGATCAGCTTGCGAGTACAGATAGTTGTTTTCACCCGGGATATCGGCCTGGGTCAAAACAGCAAAAACACCGGGTATTTGCCTGGCGGCGCTGACGTCCAGTTTCCTGATGCGTGCCCGGGCATGCGGGCTGTACAACAGCTTGCCGGTCAATAGTCCCGGCAAATCGATGTCCGGACAATAGCGGGCCGCACCGGTCACGATGTCCCCGGCCCCGGTGGCAGGAACCCATTGGCCAACCACGTTTGATTCGCTCATGCCGGCGCTCTTCCCTGTTCGCCGTCGCCACTGCTCGACGCCCGTATTTCCGCGGCGGCCTGTTGTACCGCCTTGACCACGGCCTGGTAACCGGTGCAACGACAGAAGTTTCCGGAAATCGCGGTCAGGATTTCTTCACGCGAAGGTTCGTCGTTGGACGACAGCAAGGCATAACAGGACATCAGCATTCCCGGAGTACAAAAACCGCATTGAAAAGCCCAGGTCTCCCCGAATGCGCGCTGCAAAGGGTGCAGTACGCCATTTTCCGCCAACCCTTCTACCGTCAGTATGTCGCGGCCTTGTGCCTGGGGAGCAAGCACCATGCAGGAATTCACTGCCTGCCCGTCCAGCAGAACCACGCAGGCGCCACAATCACCCTGGCTGCATCCGTCCTTGGCGCCAATCAGCCCAAGATCCTCACGCAGGGCGCTCAGCAGAGTCCGGCCGGGACCGGAATTCACCTTCAGAGCAAGCCCATTCACATTCATCTGGATGTCCCTGTCAGCCATTGGAGTTGTTCCTTCCCAGCTCACCCCAAGCGGCTGACAGCGCCCTGCGCACCAGCACCGCTGTCATCCGCTTGCGATAGCTGCCGGACGCACGGACATCGCTGATGGGCATACTTTCCCGGCTTGCCTGTTGTGCAGCCTCGTCAAGCAGCGCAGTAGTAATATCATTCCCGGCCAAAACAGCTTCTGCCGCAACCGCGCGCAGCGGCGTTGGAGCCACGGCTCCTAACACGATTCTCGCAGTCGCAACTGTCCCGTCCGCTGCCAGGCTAAGCCTGGTGCACAAATTGACGATGGAAATCGCCATGGAACGTCGCTGCCCCAGCTTGATGAAGCTTGCTGCGCTGTCTGGCGGCATCAGGGGCAGTCTGACTTCTGTCAGAATTTCATCAGGCTCTATTACCGTTTGGCCAGGACCGGTAAAGAATTCAGCCAAAGGCAGTTCGCGATCACCTGAGATCGAGCTCAAAACGATGTTTGCATCATAGGCCATCAATGGCGGTACCAGGTCAGCGGCCGGAGAAGCATTGACAATGTTACCGCCTATGGTGGCCCGGTTTCGAATCGGTGGCCCGGCGAAGGGCCGGCATGCCTCAACCAGGGCTGGGAATAAATTTGCTATCTCATCGTGCGCAAGAATCTGTGACAGGGTGGCATATGATCCAATACGCATTTCACCGGCAGTGCAGGAAATGGCAGTCAGCGGGACCCGCCGCAGATCGAGCAACAGCTTTGGCGTGAAGACCCGGTCTCTCATTCTCAGAATCAGGTCCGTTCCACCAGCGACAAGCCTCGCGTCCGCACCGCTCTCGCTCTTGATGCGCAAGGCATCTTCAAGCGATTCAGGCGCTACATACTGTGGAGTGCTCATACCGGATTATTACATTTCCGCGAAGGGCTTGTCAGTCGGGTCCGAAAGCAGACAGATCAATGCATCCGCCGCCACAGCGCCCTGGCCTTTGGGCAACACCATCAAGGGATTAACATCAAGTTCCAGCAGCGTGTCCCAATGCTCTTGCGCAAATTCAGCGATGCTGAGTATGGCATCAATGACGGCGTCTACATCCCCCGCCGGGCTACCGCGGAAACCGATCAGCAATTTTGACACGGTCAGAGTGCCGATCGCTTCTGCGACGGCAGCCCGATTGGTGGGCAACAGGAGGCTCACACTATCGATAATCAGCTCGACCAAAGTACCGCCGGCGCCGATCACCAGCGCCGGGCCGAACTGATCATCGCGCTTGATGCCGACAATCAACTCCGCAACCGCCCCGGTGACCATTTTTTCGACCAGAAAATTCTCCACCATGACCTGGTCAGCCCCAACCCCCTGCATTGCCACGGAATCAGCAATTCTTTCAACAGCCGTGGCGACTTCTTCGGCGCTGTGCAGCCGCAGCGTGACCGCTCCCAGGTCCGACTTGTGCAGAAAAGATTCCCCGACCGCTTTTACAACCACCGGGTAACCAACGCGCTCTGCGGCAGCGGCCGCATCAGCGGCCCTGGCGAGTTCACCGACAGGTGTGGTCACTCCAAAATTTTGCAGTTGTCTTTTGCTCTCCCATTCATCCAGAAAAACCGCCTGCTGGTGCTGCGCGGAAGAACCGTTAAAAACCTTTGGCACCAGGTCTTGTGCGGAATTTTCTTCACGAAAAGCGTAGTAGCCAGCGGCCGCTGCATAGGCGCACAAGCCATCTTCAAACCCCTGCAGCGGGATGACCCCGTTCGAAACCAAGTGGTCACGCATGTCTTTTGGCAGTAATTCGCTAATGGTGCTGACAACGAATGCCGGCATGCCGGTACGCTTGTGCGCCTCGATGAAGGCATCCAGCGCAACAACCCATTCGTTGACTTCGTCAGCGACTTCTTCGCTATCATTGCTGGGGTGATCGTAAATCAGGAATGCGGCATCGTGATCGCCGGACATGGCGGATGTGAAACAACGCTGTTGAGCAGCTCCGTCGCCCCAGATTGAAGTGTTGTAATCAAATGGATTGGAGACCGTCACGTAGTTTCCGAACTGGGCGTTGAGGTCGGCCATCTGCGCATCGGAAAATGGTTTCATCTCCAGGCCGAAGCCATCGGCAAGATCCGCCATGATCGAAGCCTCGCCACCGGAACAGGACAGGCTTAAAACATTACGCCCGCTGAGCGGTCCTGAAAAATCCAGCATTTTCAGCGTTTCCAGCATGCGATTCAGCGAATGTACCCGAATGACCCCCAGGCGTTTGAACAGCGCATCATGCAGCGTATCAGAACCGGTCAGGGAACTCGTATGTGAACTTGACTGGCGCGCGCTCGCCTCGGTCTTACCCACCTTCATGACTACGATGGGCACACCCTTTCTCAGCGCCCGCACCGCTGCGCGACTAAAGTGATTGATGTCGTCAATGCCTTCGATATACATTCCAATGGCGCTTACCCGATCGTCGTCCAGCAGTGCGTCAATAAAGTCACCCGTGCCGAGGACAGACTGGTTGCCGGTACCGATTACATGCGTGAAATTGACCGAGCGAAAATTCATTGTCAGGTTCATTGCGATGTTTCCGCTTTGCGAAATCAGGGCGACGCCGCGCTCAACTGGTCCGCACCCGAACAAGTAGGGCCACAAGGCGCACCGGTCCAGAAAATTCAGAAAACCGAAGGTATTGGGGCCGATCAGCGGCATGTCACCGGCGGCCTCGATCAGGTGCTGCTCCAGTTCCCTGCCCTGCGCGCCCATTTCCGCAAAACCGGCCGCATAACAGACGCAACCGCCTGCCCCGGCTTTTGACAGGCTTTTGACGATTTTGATGGTCTGTTCACGATTGACGCCGACATGCGCCGCGTCCGGAACCCCGGGCAGGTCTTCAATGCTGCGGTAACATTGAAATCCCTCTATGGATTTTCGAGTGGGGTGGACAGGCCAGATTTCACCCTGATAACCCATTTCCACCGAACGCCTGATCGCCATCGCAGCGATCGTGCCACCGACGAACGCTATGCTGCGTGGTGAAAATAGCCGGGCCAGTTTGTATGAGCGTTTACCCACTCATCATCTTCCGCTGTCGTGGAGAAAATTCATGATTAGTG
>DAOWGA010000193.1 GCA_030637665.1 Lysobacterales bacterium
TCGAATACCAAACTCATTTCCGGTCATAGATCAACTCGAACTGATCGCGGCGTATGTTGAGTGCGTCGCGCGTGAGTCCAGCATTCTCAGCGCCGAATCCGGGCGTGCCCAAGGCCTGCCGGCGTGCCGCGGCATTTCGACCTCACGGTGCCGCCGGGGACGACAGATATCTTCTATCTGCTCGTCTACCACCGTGATCTTGCCGACCCCACCGGTCCGATCACCGAGGTCCTCTCCGGCGGCGACCGCCTGAATCCCTGGCGCAGCGGCGCTATTACGCCCATTCACGTAACAGCTTCTGGCCGATTGTGAGCAGCCTGTTCAAATTCACGGATAATAACTACCAGCAAAATGCAGATCTGCTGATACAAAATGGCATCGCAGTCTGGGATGTCCTGAAAACCTGCTTTCGGACCGGCAGCCTGGATTCAGATATCGATAACAGCACCATCGTTACGAATGATTTCCAACAGTTCTTCACGCACCACCCGGACATTTCCCGGGTTTTTTTTAACGGCGCCAAGGCGGAATCAGTGTACCTGAAGCATGTCTTACCCGGGCTGGAAGGAACAGCGGCCAGGCTCCAACTGCAACGCCTGCCTTCGACCAGCCCTGCCCACGCCAGCATGAGCCTGGAGCAAAAGAAAAGTGCCTGGCGGGTAATTCTCATAGAATGACACGATGAAAAATATATGCGTTTATTGTGGCTCCAACCCCGGCCGACTCCCCGAGTACCGCGATGCTGCGCGCTTGCTTGGATATGAAATGGCCGGTCGCGGACTGGGCCTGGTCTATGGCGGAGCCAGTATTGGCGTGATGGGAGCGGTGGCTGATGCCGTGCTGGAGCGTGGGGGACGGGCCGTCGGGATCATACCCTACAGCCTCGCCACCAAGGAAGTGTCGCACGATGGTCTCGACGAACTGATCGTGGTGGACTCCATGCACGAACGTAAAGCAAAAATGGCTGAATTGTCAGACGGTTTCATCGCACTTCCAGGCGGCTGGGGCACGATCGAGGAAATCTTTGAAATGCTGACCTGGGCCCAGCTCGGGTTTCATGAAAAACCCTGTGGCCTGCTGAATGTCGCCGCGTATTACGACCCGCTTTTTGCTTTCCTCGAAAACGCCATTGAACAGCAATTCGTCAAAGAGGCATACCGGCCGATGATTATGATCGACGAGGCGCCTGCTGCGCTGCTGGACCGGTTTGACCAATACCGTGCTCCGAAAGTCAAAAAGTGGATCGGGCCAGAGGAGACGTGATTTGCAGGAGCGGGCCATGCCCGCGATCATTTTACGTCGAAGCCGGTTTCGAAACGCCAGGTTCGAGTAATGTGAAGGATGTCCACGCGGTCGGTGATGTTGTCGGGCAAGGGTGAATAGGGCGCCGCCATGCGGACTATATGAATGGCGGCCTGGTCGATCTCCTTGATTCCGGAACTGCGCCTGACGTCGATACTTTCAACCGTACCGTTCTGGTGGATGCCCACTGTCAGGACAAGATCACCGTGCAGTTTCTTGTTCCTCAGTTCCCTCGGATAGTTCAAATTACCCACCCGCTCAACCTTTGAAACCCAGGCGCTCATATAGCTGGCAAATTCGTATTCTTTCGTATTGGCGGAAATAAACTCCCGCTTTGGCAACCTGGATTTCCATTGTCCCTGCCGGCTGATCTCAGGTTGAAGACTGGCCATGTCCATACTTTGCTGCATTAATTGCGCGGTATTGGGACGCTCGGTTTCCGCTTGCTCGACCCTGGTCGGTTGCAGGCTGGTGGCATTTTCGGTTTCGACAGCGACAATTTCCCGCAGATCAACCTGGGGCGCCGGCAATTGAGCAACGGCCTGTTGCATATCCTGGCCGTCCTGCGGCGTAGGCAGTTCGCCACTAACGGGCTCTGAAGGCCGGGTCCTTTCCGTGGTCTCGCCACCGCCCTTCTGGGATGCCTGCGCCAGGTAGTCCGCCTGCTCAGGTTCATCTTCGGAACGCCATTGGACCAGCACCACTTCAAGCGTGTCGGCGAGGCGTGGCACCGGATTGAGCACCACACCGAAACTTATACCGAAAAACACGAGCGCATGCAGGGCGACCGCAAACACCAGGAATACCATGAATCGGTCCTGCGTCCAGGATGTGTAACTGTTGGAAACAAGCATCATAGTGCGTCGAATAACTCTCCCGCTATATTCAGGCCGTATTCCGAATCCAGCTCCCGTATGCAGGTTGGGCTGGTCACGTTGATTTCGGTCAGCCAGTCACCGATGACATCCAGGCCAGCGAATACAATGCCACGGCGCTTCAATTCAGGCGCCACCTGTTCACAAA
>DAOWGA010000289.1 GCA_030637665.1 Lysobacterales bacterium
AAGTATCGCGAAGGCTTTATCAAAAACCGCTATATAGGACGCACGTTCATCATGCCGGGACAGCAGCAGCGCAAAAAGTCCGTGCGGCAAAAGCTGAACGCCATCGACCTTGAATTCCGGAATAAAAACGTCCTGATCGTGGACGATTCCATCGTGCGTGGCACAACGTCACAGAAAATCATCCAGATGGCCAGGGAAGCGGGTGCGCGGAAAGTATATTTCGCATCTGCTTCGCCACCGGTTCGATGCCCGAATATTTACGGTATCGACATGCCAGCGCCCGATGAACTGATTGCTGCCGGCCGCGATGACTATGAGATCCAGGAAGTTCTGGGAGCCGACTGGCTGATTTACCAGGATCTGCCGGATCTGATCGAGGCATGCCAGGAAGGTAACGAGCGAATCAAGCAGTTCGACACATCCTGTTTCTCCGGTGAATATGTGACCGGTGTTGAAGATGGCTACCTGGAAAAACTGCGGGAGCAGCGTTCGGACAAGGCCAGAATAAAACGCCGGCGTAAAAACGCTGTACAAATTGCGGTCTGAATTGCCATGAGCCGCTATGCCAACAGGGAACCAATAGCCAAAGTTGATACTGCGTGGCTGCGCATGGAACAGCCGACCAACCTGATGATGATTACCGGTGTGGTGACGCTGGCCAATCCCATCCCATATGAACGCCTGCTGGAAACCATCGAGACCCGCTGGCTGGCCTTCAAGAGGTTCCGCCAGAAAGCCGTGGACGGCCCCGGTGGGGCCTACTGGGTGATGGACAGGGATTTTGAAATTCATGCCCATGTGCGCCGCGTGGCGCTGCCTGGCAAGGCAGACCAGGGGGAACTGGAGGAGTTTGTCAGCGACCTGGCGAGCACTGCGCTGGATCCGTCCCGGCCGCTGTGGCAGTTCCACTACATTGAAAATTACATCGGTGGCCCGGTCATCGTGCAGCGCATTCATCATTGCTACGCTGACGGCATCGCCCTGGTGCAGGTTTTTCTTTCACTGACGGATACCTCGCCTGAGCCTTCGCCGGCAGCGTCTGATTCGGTGAAGTGGCGGCGCAGGCAGGTGGAAAAATCTTCCGTGTTCAAGCGCCTGGTGGAACCGGCAAAAGACGGTCTCGGCCTCGCGCTGCAATGGTCACAAAAACTGATTGGCGAAGGCGCCCGAATCCTGCAGGATCGTGAACGGGCTGCATATTACGCGGACGAAGCCGCCGGGCTGGCACGGGAGCTGGTGCATTCGCTGAGCTTGTCTGACGATCCGAAAACCCTTTTCAAGGGACGTCTGGGGGTGCGCAAAAGAGTCGCCTGGGCAGAGCCTTTGCCACTGGACGAAGTGAAATCCTTGAGCAAAGCCCTGGGATGCACCGTCAATGACCTGTTGATCGCGACGGTGACCGGCTCGCTGAACAGCTACCTGGTGGATAAAGGTGAGCGGCCCACGGCCAGCACCGAGATACGCGCAACCGTGCCGGTCAACCTGCGGCCGCTGGAGCATGCCAAAGACCTGGGGAATCATTTTGGCCTGGTGTTCCTGAGCCTGCCGGTGGGAGAGAGAAATCCGCTTGCGCGGATCAAGTGCGTCGCTGAGCGTATGAACGAGTTGAAGAGCGGCAGGCAGGCGACGGTTGCATTTGGACTGCTGGCTGCGCTGGGTATGGCGCCGTCGGCCCTGCAGAAACCGGCGCTGGAACTGCTGAGCGACAAGGCCAGCACGGTGCTTACCAATGTGCCGGGGCCACAACAGCCGCTCTACCTGGCGGGCGAGCGGGTAAAAGAGATGATGTTCTGGGTGCCACAAAACGGCAGCATCGGGATGGGGATCAGTATTTTCAGTTATGACGGGCAGGTATTTTTTGGCGTCATTGCAGACCGTAAACTGGTGCCGGAACCACACGACATCATCGAACGGTTCCGGCCGGAATTTGAAAAACTGGTCTGCCTGAGCCTGATGATACCGGTTGATCAACCGGATTCACCCAGGCTCGCAGAGGAACTCCTCGAGCGTTAGCGCTTCTGGCGCCTCCAGCAATCCACGATGTGCTCGACATCGGTATCCTGGGGTCCCTTGGACCACATACCCGCGTATTCAATGTCCTGCGCATTCGGCGGCGGATCCGGCATGGTCACCTTGAAGCGCACCGGCATCGGCACACCTTCACCGGTAGCGATCGCCTCGCCCTGGGCAAGGGAAGTCAGTGCTTCCAGGATTCCGCGGGCAGCATCCGGCACCAGTGCGCGCACGTACTCCTGGTCATCCGGGTTGGTGATGCGCAGGCACACGAAGGTGGAGCACTGCGACAACACGGTTTCTGAAAGTTCATTGGGTCGCTGGCTCACCACACACAAGCCAACCGCATATTTTCGGCCGGCCTTGGCGATGCGCTCGAAACTGCGGCGGGTGCCCTGGTGTCCGCCGATATGGGCCCGGGGTATGTAGGAGTGGGCTTCCTCGGCGACCAAAAACAGGGGGAATTCGCGGCATTTCGGGTTCCAGTAATTGAACTCGAATGCCAGGCGGCCAATCTGGGCCGTCACCGTGGGGTGAACGTCGAATGGAATTGAACTCAGATCCAGCACGGTGACTTTCGCATTCGGATCGCCCAGTCCGACGAAGTCGCGCAACAGTCCGGACAGGGATTCTGAAGAAACCCGCTTCACGGGTTTGAGCAGGAA
>DAOWGA010000154.1 GCA_030637665.1 Lysobacterales bacterium
AATTCGGGCGACACCAATATTGAAACGTTTACCCAGGAGTTCCGCCTTAGCCAGTCAACGGATTCAGTGGATTGGATGCTTGGTGCGTACTATTTCGATGAGACCGTCAGTTACGATAACGAAATCAAATACGATTCGGCGTTTCGACCCTACACCGATATCCTCTCTACCGGTAACGTCACACTACTCGAGCAGACCCTGATTGGCCTTGGTTTACTGCCTCCGACAGCCAGTTTCTTCGCTACCGGGCAGGGTACGAACGAACAGACTGGTCAGGATGACAGGACTACTTCACTGTTCGGCCAATTTGACTGGCACGTCACAGACAGGGTTACGCTGACAGGTGGCGCCAACTATACAAAAGTAAAAAAAGACGCCTTCATTCAGCAGACCAATACGGATATTTTCTCAGCGCTTGACATGGTTCAGGTTGGTTTCGGAGCAATCTTTTTCCAGTTGACAGGCCTGCCGCCGACATTTGAAAACATCATTGCCAACCCTGGCGCCGCGGCTGCAGCACAGGCCTTCAGCACGGTTCAGTGCACGCCGGAAACGGGACCGGCCTGTAATCCTGTACTGGACTTGCAGCCATTGCAGTTCTTCCCGCCGTTTGTCGATTTTGCCAACGTCGTAGAGCCTGGAAAATCCAACGATAGCAAAGTCACCTGGACAGCCCGGGCGGCATTCCAGGCCAACGACAGCATCAAGCTCTATGCCAGCGCCGGCACCGGTTTCAAGGCCACTTCCTGGAATCTGAGCCGTGATTCCAGGCCGTTTGCCAGTGACATACCGGCGCTGGAAGCGGCTGGGCTTACGGTCAACAACCTGACGGCGGGAACCCGCTATGCGGGTCCGGAAGAGGCTCTGGTCTATGAACTGGGTTTTAAAGGCAATTGGAGCACGAGCATGCTCAACGTGGCGCTGTTCCAACAGGAAATCAAAGGATTCCAGTCAAATATTTTTACCGGCACCGGCTTTATTGTGCAGAACGCTGGCAAGCAATCAACCAAGGGCATAGAAGTCGATACCATGTGGTTGCCGACCGAAGCCCTCAAACTGACCTTCTCCGCTACATGGCTGGATCCGATATATGATTCCTTCGAGGAAGGTGAAGGTGTCGACGGTCCCGAGGACCTGAGCGGAACCGCTCCTGCTGGCGTCCACAAGTTCAGTATGAATACTTCGGCGACTTATTACTTCGATATCGGGGCCACCAGTGCTTTCATTCGAGGCGAATACGTCTATGACGACAAAGTACAAGTCGTGGAAAATGTGCCCGCTGATGTTGCTTCACGCAGAGTCAGCATGCTGAATGCGAGTTTCGGGCTGAGTTGGAGCAACGGTTTTGAACTGATGTTGTGGGGACGCAATCTGAACAACGATGATTTCTTACAAACTGCCTTTCCTGCAACGGCGCAGCCAGGCAGTTATAGCGGCTATCCCAATCAGCCACGAACATACGGTGTTACGCTGCGGGCGAGGTTTTGACTGGACAAACACTAACAGTGAGTGATTTGGCCAGATCCTGGAAGGAATAAGCGAGAACACGCTGAGCTGAACCGTAACTGCGGTATACGGCCATGAACCTCAATAACGTACAGGCCAGGGAGCACAGAATTGCTTGCATTTGATCTTCGCCAATGAACCGCTGGACGATCATCATTGGCCCGGTGGCTGCCCTGCTACTGTTTTTCGTACTCAACAGTAGTAACTGGACTCATGCCTCGGCGCTCACTGCGTCAATCACATTGTGGTGTGCGCTGTGGTGGGTTTTTGAACCGGTTCCGATTCCATTCACTTCCCTGATACCGCTCGCGCTCTTTCCTCTGTTCGGCGTGCTCACCCCGGCACAGGTGGGACAATCTTTCGGCAGCCCCCTGATTCTGCTTCTGCTGGGAGGCTTCATGCTATCAACAGCTATGGCGGATTCGGGTGCACACCGTCGCCTCGCTCTTTACATGGTCAATATTTTTGGTGGTGGAAATGCGCGCGGACTCATCCTCGGTTTCATGGCTGCCGCTGCGGTCCTGAGCATGTGGATATCGAACACGGCAACCACATTGATGCTATTGCCGGTGGCGCTGGCTGTGCTGGAGCAAACGGAAAAAAAGATGGCCATTCCGCTGTTGCTGGGGATTGCCTACGCTGCCAGTATTGGCGGCCTTGGAACGCCCATCGGAACACCACCGAACCTCATTTTCATGCAGGTGCACCTGGACCAGTTCGGGTATGCTCCCAGTTTCCCGGAGTGGATGAGTTGGGGCCTGCCGGTTGTAGTGGTGCTGGTACCCCTCGCGGGCCTGTGGCTGACCCGGGGCGTGAAGCTGGGCAAGCCCGTACAACTGCCGCAGTCCGGCACCTGGCGTTCATTTGAGAAGCGGGTGCTGATCATGTTCAGCCTGACCGCCCTGTGCTGGATCACCCGGCAGGCGCCTTTCGGCGGCTGGAGCGGCTTGCTGGGGTTGCCACAGGCCAATGATGCCTCGGTGGCATTGATTTCCGTCGTGTTGATGGCTGCGCTGCCCAATGGTGAAGGTGGTCGCCTGTTGCGTTGGGAAGCCGCCAGCAAAATTCCCTGGGGCGTGCTGCTGCTTTTTGCCGGCGGTATTGCCATTGCCAATGCCTTCGTGCAAAGCGGGCTGGCGGACATCATCGCCGCGGAACTTGGCGGCCTGGTGGAGTTGCCGAAATGGCTGCTGATTCTTTCCATGTGCCTGGCCGTGACTTTCCTTACGGAAGTCACCAGTAACACTGCGACAGCCAGCCTGCTGATGCCTCTGCTGGCGGCCACTGCCGTTGCCACCGGAATCAGCCCCATGTTGTTAATGGTGCCGGCCGCCATGAGTGCGAGTTGCGCCTTCATGTTGCCGGTCGCCACGGCGCCCAATGCCATAGTCTTTGGCAGCGGAAAAGTCAGTATCAAGGATATGGCCCGCGCCGGCTTTGTTTTGAACCTGATCGGAGCCGTTGTGATCATGTCTGTTTCACTGTTGATACTGGATTGAACCGGAGAAAAAATGAATTGTGCCCAGGTAATAATGTCTCTTTTCCTGCTTGCGCCTTGTGATGACAGCGGTGGTGATTCCATACAACTGGCGATTACCGAGTCACTTGATTCAACCGGCCGCCTTGAACAGGATCTTGACCGTGATCCACTGCGCCGCCCGGACCTGGTCCTTTCGTTTTTCGGAATAAAGCCCGGCATGACGGTGCTTGACCTGTTTTCCGGTGGTGGCTATTACACCGAGATCGTCAGCCACATAGTGGGAGACAAGGGCAAGGTCGTGGCTCACAACAACAAGGCTTACGTGGCTTATGAAAAAGACCAACTCGACCAGCGCTTCAACGGTAAGCGCTTGGCGAACGTGGAACGCATCACCGCGGAAGCCAACGAACTGGAACTGCCCGAGGCTTCATTCGACGCAGCTTTGGCCATGCTCACCTGGCATGACTTCTATTACCTCGACGAGGATAATGGCTGGCCATCCATTGATGAAAATGCATTGACTGAAAAACTCTGCAAAGCACTGAAGCCGGGGGCTGTGCTGGGCATCAGTGATCACGTCGCAGCAGCAGGTTCCGATCCCGCAGAAAGTGGCCAGGAATTGCACCGCATCGATCCCGAGCGCATTAAGGACGACCTCTCAGACAGCTGTTTCACATTCGAAGGCGAGCTCAGCATCCTCCGAAACCCCGACGACGACCACAGCAAGCCCATGTTCGCCGAAGGCATCCGCGGCCACACCGACCGCGTCGTCTACAAGTTCCGGCGTAAGTGATTCGAACTGGATCGTAATTCGGCCGCAAATTTCGCTTATCACGGGATTAGAGAAGAGTAATTTAGCCGCAAATTACGCAAATTACGCAAATTTTTTTCTGGATTGAAGATTCCGTTTGACGAAGCCGGCTTGTTTTGCAAGCATGCTTGTTCGTTGCCGCTGATTTCCGGGTTTTTATTCTGTGTAAAAATCAGCATCCCCATCATAAATTCTGCTGTCGAAGTGCCGCCATTTTTAAAAAATGCAAAATTTGCGGCCCCATTCACCCTTTCTTCTTTGGCACATACAGGTCGGTGATGGTGCCTTCGAAGACCTCGGCAGCCATGGCGATGCTTTCCGACAGGGTTGGATGGGGGTGGATGGTGAGGCCAATGTCTTCAGCTTCGCAGCCCATTTCGATGGCCAGGGCGCATTCGGCGATCAGGTCTCCTGCATTTACACCGGTGATGCCGGCACCGATGATTCGCCTGGTGGACTTGTCGAACAGCAGTTTGGTAAATCCCTCACTGCGATCAATTCCCAGTGCGCGGCCGCTGGCTGCCCAGGGAAATTTACCCACTCCATAGTCGAGCTTGTTTTTTTTCGCTTCGCTTTCCGTTACGCCAACCCAGGCCACTTCGGGGTCAGTGTAGGCAACCGAGGGGATAACTCGGGCGTCGAAAGCGCTTTTACCGCCTGCGCATACTTCCGCCGCCACTTTGCCTTCGTGGGTGGCTTTGTGCGCCAGCATCGGCTGGCCTACCACGTCCCCGATGGCAACGATGTGCGGGACATTGGTGCGCATTTGCTTGTCGGTGGGTATGTAGCCCCTGCTGGTGACGTTGACACCGGCGGACTTGGCATTGATTTTTGCGCCGTTCGGCGTACGGCCAACCGCAACCAACACGCGATCAAAGTTTTCCTTGCCCGAATGTTTACCTTCGAAATGAGCGACCAGAGCATGGTCGTCCACATCGACCCGGGTGACCCGTGTATCGAGATGAACGGCTGCATAGCGCTTGCCAATTCTTCTTTGCAGCGGCTTGACGAGATCCGGATCTACACCCGGCATCAGCTGTGGTGTCAGCTCGACAACAGTTACTTTGCTGCCCAGGGCCTCAAATATGCAAGCCATTTCAAGACCGATGATGCCTCCACCGATCACCAGCAGGCGATCCGGTATTTCCTCCAGTTCCAGGGCATCCGTCGAGTCCATCAAGCGCGGATCACCCCATGGCATGTTGGCCAGCTCAAGTGACTGTGAACCCACTGCTATAACGGCCTTTGCGAAGCTGATCTTCTTATTGCTATCACTACCGGCGACGGATAAAAGATTTGGCCCTTTGAATTCGGCAACGCCCTGGATGACTTCGATCTTGCGTTTTTTCGCCATGCCAGCCAGCCCGCCGGTCAGTTTTCCGACCACCTGGTCCTTGAAGCCACGTAACTTGTCGAGGTCTATGAAGGGCTCGCCGAAACTGACCCCATGTTGCTCCATTGCTGCAGCCTCTTCGATGACTTTGCCAGTATGAAGCAGGGCCTTCGAAGGGATGCAACCGACATTCAGGCAGACGCCGCCCAGCGTCGGGAAACGTTCGATCAGCGCCACGCGCAAACCCAGATCGGCGGCGCGGAATGCGGCAGTATACCCACCGGGCCCGGACCCGATCACAACCAGTTCATAGTCGTGATCTCCGCTAGCTGCAGCTTTCTTTTTATTGGCGTTGCTCATCCTGCTCCTTCTCCATCCTGGCCGGCTCGCTCTATCAGTAATTGGTCACCTTCCTGCCGCAAATTGAAATGCTTCAGGAAACTCATGCCCAGCAGGGCCGCATCATTCAGGCCGGGCGTGATCGTCGCACGAACATTGGTCAATTCCAGGCTGCCCAGGCGCACATGATCGAGTCGCGTGGCCCAGGCGCTGACCGGTCCGGCCGCCGTCATAACCCGGATACGCGGTCCAAAATCCAGGCCCATGGCCCGTGCTGTTTTTTCCGACACAGCCACGTCAGTAGCCCCGGTATCTATCAGGAACATCACCGGCTGCCCGTTAATTTGACCCTCAGCCAGGTAGTGCCCGCTACGCTCACGTTGCAGGACCACCAGTGCGTGGCCGCCATCCTCAAGGCTACGAACTATTCCACCACTACGCTGGGTCAAGGCCTGGTAAAAAGCAGTAAGGCCGATCATCATGCCGATCACCGCAATCCACGCGAAGCGACGGCCGGTCTTCGAATGCAACTTATCAGTGGGTCCTGGCTGGTCCATATCGATACAGCTACGCTACAACGTCAGCCTTCTCAGGTCTTCCAGCCGGCTGGCGAGGTAGCGCGTGAAACGCGCTGCTTCCGCACCATCGATCACCCGGTGATCGTAAGACAAGGACAGGGGCAGCATAAGCCGCGGATGGAAGCTCTCGCCATCCCACACCGGTACCATGTGCGAACGGGACACACCGAGAATAGCCACTTCAGGCGCATTGATAATCGGCGTGAATCCAGTACCACCAATGCCACCGAGACTGGATATGGAAATACACCCGCCCTGGATATCCTTCGGTTTCAATTTCTTGTCCCTCGCCCTGCCGCTGATTTCCGCCAGTTCGCTGGCCAGTTCCATGATGCCCTTGCGCTCGCAGTTCCGGATCACCGGGACAACCAGGCCGTCCGGTGTATCCACGGCGACGCCGATGTTGAAATATTTCTTGAGCACCAGGGTCTCACCATCCCTGTCGAGTGAAGCATTGAACCGGGGGAATTTCTTCAGTGCCGCGACGGTCGCCTTGATAAGGAAAACCAGGGGTGTGAGCTTAAACCCCTGAGCCAGGGCATCATCCTCATTCGCTTTTCGAAATGCCTCCATGTCCATGATGTCCGCTTCGTCGTGTTGGGTCACGTGAGGGATGCCGATCCAGTTCCGGTGCAAGTGACCGGCGGACAATTTCCTGATCCGTGAGAGAGGCTGCTTTTCCACTTCTCCGTAGCGGCTGTAGTCGACTTCCAGCAGCTCGGGGAAATCAAACCTGAGCCCGCCTGGGCTGGCAACGGTTGAGTCTGCGGTACCGCTCATCACGGATTTGACGAAGGCCGAAACATCTTCCCTGACGATGCGACCCTTGCTGGCGCTCCCCGCAACGCGAGTGAGGTCGACACCCAGTTCGCGTGCAAAGCGTCTTATGGCCGGGCTGGCGTAAGGAACTTTGGACGGGTCCAGCGCAGCAACGCCCGTTTCAGGTTGAGCGGGAGGTTCTTGTGCTGCCCGGGGTTCAGATGGTGCCTGTCCGGGTTCGTCGGCCGGAGGTGCTTTGGAGGCGGGCGGCTCGGCTGCTGCAGGCTCTTCGGCCGAACCGGCGCCATCTTCCGCCGCATCAGATACTTCAAGCACCGCTACGATATCGCCCTCGGACACCGTGTCGTCGAGTTTGACTTTCAATTCCCGGATTACGCCTTCCGCCGGAGAAGGTACTTCCATGGTTGCCTTGTCGCTTTCAAGCGTGATCAGCGAGTCCTCTACCTTGACCAGGTCGCCTGCGGATACCAAGATCTCGATGACCGGTACGTCTGAGAAATCTCCGATATCCGGCACCTTGATTTCAATCCTATTACTCACATTAAGCTCCGCGTTCCACAGTTTCGGCCTGCTCAGACCTTAATTGGGTTGATCTTGTCAGGATCGATACCCAGCTTCGAGCGTGCTTCCAGCAACTCACCCTGGCTGAACAAACCCTGGCGGTACAGAACATACAAAGCTGCGTATGCCACGTTGTGACGATCCACCTCGAAGAAGCTGCGGAGCTTTTCGCGGGTGTCTGAACGCCCGAACCCATCAGTGCCGAGCACGATGTAATCCTCCTGCGGCAGGAAGCCCCTAATCTGGTCCGCAAAAGCCCTGACATAATCTGAAGCGGCCACGACGGGCCCCTGCTGGTCACGCAGACAACTTGTCACCCAGGGAATCCTGGGTTCTTTTTCAGGATTCAGGCGATTCCAGCGGGCACAGTCCACACCATCACGGCGCAACTCGGTGAAACTGGTGGCGCTCCAGATATCCGAAACGACACCGAAATCCTGCTCGAGGATATTGGCTGCTGCGATGACTTCCCGCAAAATGGCGCCTGAACCCAGCAACTGAACCTTGCGTGCGCCTTCCGGGCCCTGATGGAACGGGTACATTCCCCTGCAAATACCCTCCTCGGCGCCTTCCGGCATATCCGGGTGGGTGTAGTTCTCATTCATCACCGTGATGTAGTAATAAATGTTTTCCTGTTCCTGGAACATGCGGCGCAATCCATCCTGGATGATCACCGCGAGTTCATAACCGA
>DAOWGA010000143.1 GCA_030637665.1 Lysobacterales bacterium
CCTGTTCAGCGAGTGGCTGGACCGTTACCAGTACCTGATCGATCTCGGCCGTAAGCTGCCACCACTGGCAGAAGAAGAAAAATCCGATGACAAGCTGCTCGCGGGCTGCCAGTCACGGGTCTGGCTGTACCTGGAAGGCGACAGCAACCAGGTCACTATCCGCGCCAACAGCGATGCCGCTATCGTCTCCGGCCTGATCGCCCTGCTCATCCAGGTCTATTCGGGTTGCAGCGCGCAACAAATCATCGACACCGAACCTTACTTCATCCGCGAAATAGGCCTCGCCGATCACCTCTCCCTCACCCGCGCCAATGGCCTCCACGCCATGCTCAACGCCATCAAGGGCCATGCGCGCACTCTGCTATAAAAAAACCCCGCCGGAGCGGGGCTTTCTTACCTCTACAGGAAGTTCGCCTTAGCGGTCGAGCACGATCAGCTCGACGCGACGATTTTCTGCACGTCCTTCATCTGTGTCGTTGCTGGCTACCGGCCGTGATTCGCCGTAACCACGTGCGCTAAGCCTGCTGGCTTTTACGCCCTGGCTGTTCAGGTAATCCTTCACAGCGTTGGCACGGCGATCTGACAGGCCCTGGTTGTATTCTTCCGAACCTTTGCTGTCAGTATGGCCCGCCACTTCAACCACTACGCGCTCGTGCTTCTTCAGCAGGGCAGCGGCCTGGTCGAGAACGGTCAGGGCTTCCGGTTTCAAGGTGGCCTTGTCAAAGTCGAAATGTATGCCCTGGAGCTCGATAACGGCTTCAACTTCACAGCCATCGAGATCAACAACCGCTCCGGGCCGCGTATTCGGGCACTTGTCGTGCTCGTTGAGCACGCCATCACCATCCAGGTCAGGATTCGGTGGCGGTGCCGGCGGTGGTGCTGGTGGCGGCGGTGGCGGTGGCGGCGGTGGTTCTTTGCCGCCAAAATCGAAGCTGAAACCAATGCTGTAGTAAAAGTCCGAGAAATCTCTGTACTGTGGCATGCTGATGCCATCACCATCCTGTCTCCACAGGAGCTGCGCCCGGCCGCTAAAATGCTTGGACAGCTTGCCCTGCACACCCAGACCCAGGCTGATGGCGGTGGCCCTGCCTTCGCTCAGCACACTGCCGTGCGTGGTCCGGCCCAATCCCGCAGCGACATAAGGCCGCCAGCTTCTCTGGCCGAAATGATAGCGGCCCATTAGACCCCAGGTTCTGAGTTTCCACTTGTCATAAGTAGCGCCGGGAACGGCTGTATCGAAGCCTCTGAAGGTGCCCTTATAATCATCGTATTCGATGTCCACGCTGATGTTATTGCCAAAAAACCGGCCGAATCCAATGGAATACCAGCCACCATCATTTCGGGTGTCCCGATTGTTATCCAGATTCACACCGCCAACCTGGCCGGTGATGTGCCATGGCTGATCCGCATCCGCATAAATCGGGCTGGACCCAAGGGCCAGGCCGACCGCGGTCAAACTTGCTATTAGTAGTGATTTATTCACGTAACGCCCCTCCTACACAAAGCATTACTCAGGTAAGATGCTGCCGGAAAAACGACAGTACTGAAGTACCACCAGCTATGATACGTTCTTTGACCGTACTTGTTAACTTTGCATTAAGGAAAATTCAAAAAAAAGCCTCTTCAGCTGATCTGGATGCTGAAGAAGCGTTTTTGAGGCCGGATTCAGACCCCGGCTCTGGAATAAGTTCTCTGACCCGAACTCTGGAAATGTGGGCGCCGTTAGCGGCCGTCACCCTGCTGGCGTTGCCTCAGTTCCCAACGCTCCTGTGCGTCGAGACACAGAGTCGCAATGGGCCGTGCTTCCAGCCGGGCGAGTCCGATTTCTTCGCCGGTCTCATCGCAATAGCCGTATTCACCGTCTTCAAGGCGGATAATGGCCTTGTCAATCTTGTTGATCAACTTGCGGTAGCGGTCCCTGGTTCTCAATTCCAGACTGTTCTCCGTTTCCCGCGTGGCGCGCTCGGCTTCGTCACCAACGTCCCTGACTTCGTGCTGTAAATTGCTGATGGTCTCGCGGGATTCCTCGACCAGTTCATCGCGCCACGTCACCAGCTTCCGGCGGAAATACTCCACTTGCTCCGGGCACATGTACGCTTCCTTTTTGAGAGGTTTATATCCTTTTTTCAATACCACGCGATTAGAAGTCATCGTGCTAAGCTACTCCTTTAACAGTCAAAATCGATTGATTTTCGTATCTCATTGATTTTTTTAAATTTTATTGAAATCACGAAAATCATCCGAAAAAGAAATTGCAGTGTTATAGCTGAACTTTGGCCTCACGGCAAGCATTACATTCATTTCAGCGGGCATTCGGGTAACAACAACACGATGGGAAAGCTTCTACAATGGTTGATCCGGGCTTACCAATTGCTGCTGAGCCCCTTTTTCGGCAATCGATGCCGCTTCACCCCGAGTTGTTCCCAGTACGCCTCCGAGGCCATCGGCAAATACGGCACCTTGCGCGGAACCTGGCTTGCCATCAGGCGGATCGCACGCTGTCATCCATTTTGCGACGGGGGTTACGATCCTGTGCCCTGAAACCTCCGCGGGAGAAGAAGTAATGAACGACACCCTGCTTATCAAAAATGCCAAGCTGGTAAATGAGGGCGAAATCGAGAACGGCGACTTGTTAGTTCGCCACGGCCGTATTGAAAAAATTGATCGCTCGATCAGTGCAAGCGGCGTTAGCCGGGTACTGGATGCAGCCGGCGCACACTTACTACCCGGCATGATCGATGACCAGGTTCATTTCCGCGAACCCGGACTCACCCACAAGGCCGGTATCTGGTCCGAGTCACGTGCGGCGGTAGCTGGCGGCATTACCAGCTTTATGGAAATGCCCAACACATTACCGCCAACGGTGACGCTGAAAGCGCTCGAAGGCAAATATGACATCGCGGCGCATAAATCACTGGCCAATTATGCTTTTTACCTGGGCGCCACCAACGACAACCTGGACGTAATCAGGTCCCTGCAGCCCGGCGCTGCCTGCGGCATCAAGATTTTCATGGGCGCCTCGACCGGCAACATGCTGGTCGACAACGAGAACACACTTGCCGGCATTTTCCGTGACGCCCGGACGCTGATCGCAACCCATTGCGAATCAACCCCGATCATCCAGGAAAACCTGAAAAAGGCGATCAGTAAATACGGCCGTGACATCCCGCTCATGGAACACCCGGTGATCCGCAGCGTTGAGGCCTGTTACCAGTCGTCACAAACCGCGATCTCACTGGCCCGGGAACACGATGCACAATTGCACGTACTTCACTTGTCCACAGCCAGGGAGATGGAATTGTTCGAACCAGGCCCAATGGAAGGTAAATCCATCACCGGCGAAGTTTGTGTGCATTTTCTGCACTTTTGCAGCGAGGACTATCCGCGGCTTGGGAACCTGATCAAATGCAATCCGGCCATCAAGTCGGCGGCTGACCGGGACGCCCTGCTGATGGCGCTCAAGGACGGCAGGCTGGATATCATCGCGACCGACCATGCGCCCCATACGGTAGAGGAAAAAGCCAGCAGCGATTACCTGACCGCGCCTGCAGGCCTGCCACTGGTGCAGGACGCAATGTTGTCTGTGCTCGAGCTTTACCACGATGGCGTGCTCAGCCTGGAAGAGATCGTGACCAGGACGGCCCACAACGTGGCAAATCGATTTGGCGTGGTCGAGCGGGGGTTCCTGCGCGAGGGTTACTGGGCAGACCTGGTGCTCATCGATACCGGCGGCAGCACTGAAGTGACCCGCGCTGGCGTTTTGTCCAAATGCGGCTGGAGCCCATTCGAGGGCAAGACATTCCGCTCCCGCATCGTTTCGACAATAGTCAACGGCGAACTGTCCTGGCACAACGGTGAAATCATCGAACATAACGCCGCCGCCCGCCTGCAATTCCTGTAGGAGGCCGCCATGCGGCCGAACAGAAAGGAACCAGCATTGGTACCTTTCTGGTTCCAGAGCTTTTTTCGCCCGCATGGCGGCCTCCTACACTCACAAGATGACGTTTAGAATGAATTCTAGTACCCTGCCCTGATCTGTCCACAGCTATCAATACAGGAACAACACATGGGATTTCTTGAAGGAAAACGCGCGCTCATCGTGGGCGTCGCCAGCCCCC
>DAOWGA010000030.1 GCA_030637665.1 Lysobacterales bacterium
AACCATGCCAGTCGATCAGCGGGCTGAAGCAGCGCCAGGGTGAGTGAGACCAGATCCTGGATCAGGGGTGTTGCAGCCAAAGGAATGAAGTTTATGGCCTGGTAACGAAAGCGGTCTTGCTCTTCTTTCAAGCTGTCGAGCACCGCCAGGATCTCACTGGCGTGACTGCGTGAGCGCACCAGGATTGCCACAGATTCATTCCTGTCACATTTCCTGATGACCTCGATTACCTGCCGGGCTTCTTCCTGTCGTGCTTCTTCCTGGCCATCGTGTTCAGGCAGAATTTTGACGGTAACGGTTCCGCTGTCTGATACCCCGGGCCTGGTACTGGCCTTGTTATAGTTCACGGCCCCCATAACCGGGTCGCTTTGACCAGGCATAACCACTGGAAAGGTCTGATTGACCCAGTCCACGATCGGTTGATTTGAGCGGAAATTGACCCGTAACTGCAGTGGAATCAGCTTGATATGGTCGAACAACTGCCCTTGCCGGACCTTGATAAACAGGCTCACTTCCGCCTTGCGGAAGCGGTAAATGGACTGCATGGGGTCGCCCACCAGGAACAGGGTACGCCCGTCACCATCACTCCAGCCGGCAGTGAGTTTGTTCAATAAGTCGATCTGCACAAGCGAGGTGTCCTGGAACTCATCCACCAGCAGGTGCTGAATGCGATAGTCCATGCGCAGGGCCAAATCGCTGGGTGTCTCATCAAAGCCCAGTGACAGGATGGCGCGACTGGCGATTTCACTGAAATCGACCTCACCAGTTTCTGCCAACACGAACTTCCACTCTTTTGCTGCCCGCAAAAGCAGGTGCATCAGGGATTCAAGAGATTCCCAGGCTTCATCCTCGTAATCGGGCTTGGGCAGGGTGCAAATGGCGCCATAAATCTCCCGCAGCCTGTCGTTTTCACGGTAATCGTCGAGCAAATCCCTGAAACCATCTTTCCATGTTTTACGCAGGGCTTTTTCTTCGCCTTTAGCGCCCGAAGGTGCGGGAAAACCCGCTTTGGCATCCGCGCCCGCCCGCCATTTCTTGCCATCGGCCGTGAGCAGGCGCTTGATCATGGTTTTCCAGTGCACAAGGGAATCTGCGGTTGCGGGCAGATCGAGAAATTCACCATCAAAACCACCGGAGGCTGCCAGCAGGGCTCTTAATTCGGCTTCATCGGCCGGTGTATTGGCAAGGGCATAGTTATAGAAACGGGGGAGTTCCCGCAGCAGGCTGTCGGGCGTTTTATCCCGGGCTGCTTCGAGTTGTATTTTGATCAGGTATCTTAATGAATCTTCCAGGCCGTGCCGGTCGAAACCACTACCCATACGGGCCTTGATCAGATGCCCGAGCCACTGTTCGCGACTTGCCAGCATGCTGGTGAGCAAGTTCACCAGCTTGTCGTATTGGTTGTCGTAACGGTCCAGTACCCGGATGACATCGGCTTGCAGTTCATCGCTGTCATCCTCGACGACTGCCATGGTTCGCATGGCTGCTTTGCGATACAGTAAGTCCGCATCAACGGCAATTTGCTGCCCGCCGCCGAGCCCGGAAAGCACCGGTAGCTGGCGAGCGAGTTCGCTGCACAGGCTATCGATGGTGCGGATACGTAATCGGCTGGGTTGTTCGAGCAGGTTCCAGCCTTGCTCTGCATCATTCTCAAGTACGGCCAGCGCCAGCTCCCGACTGACTTGCTCGTGTGCTTGAAGATCCCCCTTGGCATTCAACCCATCATTGTGTTTGGCTGCCGCTTGCAGGCGGCTGAATATACGATGGTTCATTTCAGCCGCGGCTTTACGGGTAAAGGTGATGGCAACGACTTCTTCCGGGTTCTCTACCCGTGCCAGCAAGCCCAGCATGCGCCGGGTCAGAAGCTCGGTTTTGCCAGAGCCCGCGGGCGCCTGAACGATGTAGGAGTAGCGCGGGTCGCCCCCCTGTTCTCTTGCCTGCCAATCGGAAGGACGATTCATGTTGTTGCTGCCAGAGAGGTCTTGTGGCGCCTCGTTTTCCGGATTTGTTCCAGTTCGCCAATACGGCACAGCGAATGAAGTTCGCAATAACTGTCAGCGCAGGTGTTACGGCCATTTTTGGGATCTACAGCGGCCTTACCTGCCAGAAAATCAGCCATCAGGCGGTGGAGGACCTGCCGCCAGCTTGCAATGGTTTTGGGCATTTCATGACCGGCATCAACCAGTTCCTGAGTGGTTTTGGTTTCTTTCGGCGGCAAACCAGGGAACAGGCCCCCACGTCTGGCTACGCCTTTGTAGAGACAGCCGTCATCACGAATGATGGCAAAGACCACCGCGGCCGGCGTCTTGTTCGCAGTGATGGCATAGAGTGGCAATTGTGGGTCTTCGGGCCTGTCGCCAAACCACTTGTTTGGCGCGACCTGACCGGTTTTGTAATCGATGATGACTTCTTCGCCGGACGGCAATTTATCAATGCGGTCGATGAACAGGCGAATGGCCTGGCCTTCGATTTCCGGCAGTATTTCCAGTTCAAAACCGGCGACTTCGAACGGATCTCGTGTTTTTTCCAGCGCCAGGTAATCCATTACCTGGCGGAAGAGACG
>DAOWGA010000167.1 GCA_030637665.1 Lysobacterales bacterium
AGAAGGAATGCTCGGTGTAATCACCGAGGTCCTGGTGCGCCTGCTGCCAATTCCTGAAACCGCCCAAGTTGTGCTGGCGGGCTTTGACAGTGTCGAGCAAGCCGCAGCTACAGTCGGCGCCATAATCGGCGCCGGGATCATTCCGGCCGGGCTGGAAATGATGGACCGCTTGTCCGTCGAGGCTGTCGAGGCCGTCAGGTCACCAGGATATCCGCGCGACGCCGAGGCAGTCCTGCTGTGTGAACTGGACGGAGGCGAAGCCGAGGTGGCTGAACAGATGGCCGCCGTACGAAAGATCCTTGAAGCCCAACAGGCAACATCGGTGGCCGTGTCAGTCAACGAGGCCGAACGGTTACGACTGTGGCAGGGACGCAAGAATGCTTTTCCCGCAGTAGGCCGGATCCGGCCGGACTACTACTGCATGGACGGCACCATCCCGCGCCGCGAACTGCCCCGTGTCCTGGCAAAAATCAGTGAAGCCTCTGATCGATATGGTCTCCCCGTCGCCAACGTTTTTCATGCCGGGGACGGCAATCTGCACCCCCTGATCCTGTATGACGCCAACCGTGAAGGCGAACTTGAACAGGCCGAGAACCTTGGCGCTGAAATTCTGAGTATGTGCATTGCAGCAGGAGGTACCGTGACCGGTGAGCACGGTGTCGGCATGGAGAAAATCGACTCGATGTGTGAGCAGTTCACGCCAGTCGAACTGGAACAGTTCCACGCAATAAAGAGTGCCTTCGATCCGGTTGGCTTACTCAATCCCGGTAAGGCTGTACCCACGCTGCACCGCTGCGCCGAACTGGGCGCCATGCACGTGCACAAGGGCAAGCTCCCTTTTCCCGATATACCGAGGTTCTGAGCCGTGGACCAGCAGGATTCGATTGTTAGCAAAGTCAAAGCCGCGCTCGAGGACCACAGGCCGCTGGCCATCCACGGCGGCAACAGCAAGGCATTCTATGGATACCCCGCGCAGGGTGATTCATTGGATGTCTCGGGACACAGCGGCATTGTCGAATACGATCCCGGTGAACTGGTCATCACCTGCCGTGCGGGAAGCCTGCTGGCCGATATTCGTTCCACCTTGAGGGAAAACGGACAGCATTTGCCGTTCGAGCCTCCGGCCTTTAGCGAGCGGGCTACCATCGGCGGCACTGTTGCCTGCGGTTTTTCGGGTCCGCGGCGTCCATGGTCCGGCAGTCTGCGCGACTACCTGCTCGGGGTGAAGCTGGTGAATAGTTCCGGTGTGGTTGTTCAATATGGCGGCCAGGTGATGAAAAACGTCGCGGGTTATGACGTGTCACGCCTCGTTGCCGGCTCAATGGGTACGCTCGGCGTGGTGCTGGAAGTTTCGCTCAAAGTACTCCCGATACCCGCGCGGGAACTGACCCTGAGCTTTGAATGTGACCAGGGCGAAGCGATACGCCGGGTGAATGAATGGTCAGGCCAGCCCCTGCCCCTTTCCGGCGCCTTCTGGTCGCACGGACATCTTCAGGTCCGCCTGTCCGGTGCGGAAACTGAAACCAGGCGCGCGGCGAAGCGATTGCATGCCGATCAGGTCAGCGAAGACCTGCAGGCCTGGCGGGAGCTGCGGGAACATCAAACTGACTTTTTCACCGGCCCCGGCGATTTATGGCGCCTGTCGCTGCCTCCAGCCACGGAGCCACTCGACCTCGGAGACGATTGCCTGGTGGACTGGGGCGGCGCCCAGCGATGGGTTCGGTCACCCCTGCCAACGGAGGAAATTCGTGAACAGGCCGCGAGAAACGGTGGGCATGCAACGCTGTTCAAAGGAGATGAAAACGGGGAGCGTTTCCACCCGTTGCCACCCGTACTGGAACAGATACACAAGCGAATCAAGCAGGCCTTTGATCCACACGGATTGTTTAACCCGTATCGCATGAGCCGGAACTGGTAATGCGAACGTTTCTGAGCGATGAACTGAAAGAAACTCCCGAAGGACGCGAAGCCGATGAAATTTTGAGGGCCTGTGTGCATTGCGGTTTCTGCAACGCCACATGCCCCACCTACCAGTTGCTGAGTGACGAACGC
>DAOWGA010000104.1 GCA_030637665.1 Lysobacterales bacterium
ATGGCAGGCATTACCCGAACAGCTGACATTGCGGCAGATAAAGGTGGTCGTTGATAACCCAGGTTTTAGAGTTCAAAGTTTTTATATCGTCACCACTTTAACCGATGCACAAACCTACAGCGCTGCTGACATCGCTGATCTCTATTATCGTCGTTGGGATGTTGAATTGTTCTTCCGTGACATCAAAACCACCATGGGTATGGATATCCTGCGATGTCGAACACCAGCGATGGTGCGTAAGGAAATTCTGATGCATTTGATCGTCTATAACAGCATTCGCCTGCTCATGCTTAATGCCGCAAAAGAAAGCAAAGTATCGCCGAGCCGGATTAGTTTTAAGGCCAGCGTACAGGCGTTAAGACAGTGGGAACCAATGCTCAATCGAAGGGATCTCGAAGCACGTGAAAGGCGACGATTAATGATTCTTCTGCGAGAGGCCATCGCTGCCACCATTGTCTTGTCGAGGCCGGGAAGAAAAGAGCCCAGATGCCTTAAACGACGAAAGAAAAACTTCCAGTTAATGACCTCGCCCCGACATGAAATGAGAGAAATACCACACCGGAGCGCAAAACGTGCAAATAGACCTTAACTTAGTGCCATTCAAGACACCCATGACTTTGCTCCATCCCGCCGACTGGAACCGATCACCATTTATGTTCATCGTGATCCCGCACCGCCTTCTGGATTTTCAGTAGCTCCATGATATTGTCGATGTCAATGATGCCGGCAATCCGGCCCTGGTCTGTAACGATCAACAGGCCGCTGTCCTTGATCTGAATGTTTTCCAGCACATGATCCAGGGTTTCCGATAGTTCCACCTCAGGAATATCGTGCTGCATGACCTGGTCCACCCGGCATTGCTTCCCATGGTCGTGCAATCCGCGGAGAAGGTCCGACTGTCTCAGCGCACCGATCACCCGGTCACCGCTGACCACCGGGAAGTCCTTCTGTGATGTGGACAGGGTCAGCTCCACAGCGCGAGCCAGCGACTCATCGGCTTGCAGCACCTGGAAGTCTGTAAGCATGGCTTTTCCCGCCGGAATACCGGAAAGCACCGACTTCACACTGGCCATACCCGCCTCGCTCGCAGCGCCGACCCAGATGAACAGGGCAATCACCACCAGGAACAGGTTGTAGCGCATGCCGAGCAGGGCCAGGACAACGGCCATGGCCTGGGCGACCCCTGCTGCTATCCGGGTCGCCTTCAAGGGATTCATCAACAGGGCCAGTAGCGCGCGAAACACTCTGCCGCCATCCATGGGAAAGGCCGGAAGCAGGTTGAACACAGCCAGCAAGACATTGATGATCATCAGGCGCTGCAAAAATGATCCGCCGCTAACGCTGAGTTCTTTCAGCGGGACCAGGCCATTAACTGACATGAGCAGGACCCACAGCAGCAAGGCGATGGCGAAGCTGACCGCCGGCCCGGCCAGCGCGATGATGATTTCCTCGCGGGGATTTTCGGGTGTCTTTTCGATTGCCGCGATGCCACCGATCGGCAGCAGGATGATGCTCCTGGTCCGGATACCGAATTTTCGCGCAGTCAGAGCGTGGCCGAACTCATGCAGCAGGACACAAAAAAACAGCGCCAGGATGAAACCCACACCCGAGACCACGGCATCCACCGTGCCGGCCATTTGCCAGTATGCGAGTCCGATCCAGGCGAGCAGGATCAGGAAGGTCAGGTGCAAGAAGACGTCGATGCCTGCAACCGTGGCAATTTTCAAGGACCACTTCATCAAGAATCACCGTTCGATTTCCGTTTGGTTTGCTCATCACCGGTGGCAAACCCATGACCCGTTCAAGCTTATATTGCTGCTAAGTCCAATGTAAAACTCCCGCGGTGAATTGTCGGATAAATATGCAGTTTTACTGACTCACATCACATACAGATTCGTCCAGTCGTGCTACGCAATAAGGTGGGGGGTGAAGTCTGAACAGCGAGGTGTTTTAAATGAACGTTAGTGAAATTATGGTAAACATCGTGCAAATGGTCACCAGGGATGATTCCCTGGACAAGGCCGCCAGAATCATGAAGAAATACGACATTGGATGTCTCCTGGTTGGTGCTGAAGAAGGCCTTGAAGGCGTGGTTACCGACCGTGATCTGGTTTGCCGGGGTATGGCAAGCACACAGTCTGTGGATAACATGACGATCGCAGATGTGATGAGCCCAGAGCCATTCTGGTGCCTGAAGGATGATACGGTAAACCAGGCCGCGTCCATCATGGAAGAGAGGCAGATTCGTCGTCTGCCGGTTCTCGACCATGACCAACGCGTGGTCGGGATCGTGTCCCTGGGAGATATTTGCACACATGCGCCGCACGAACTGGCGGGTGAACTGATTGAAGAGGTTTCCAAGCCGGAACACACTTTCCTGGCAGAAACGGCTTGATATCTGAATCGCCGCCCGACCAGGTTCCGGCCCAACGGTCGGAAGGGGAAGGTTTGTTTCTTATTAAGCTGAAGCACAGGCCGGCAACCCATCAACCCTTGATGCAGATGACCGGCTTCAGCCTGGCAACCCTCCTGGCGAGACCTGCCCGTTCGGATGACATCACCACTTCGGAGACATTTTTGTAAGCTCCCGGCGCTTCCTCCGCTACGCCGCGGAAAGAAGGGCTGCGTCGCGTGATTCCCTGTTCCGCGAGTTGGTCGACAAGCTGCCGGCCCTTCCATCTTTTGCGGGCCTGGTTGCGGCTCATGCTGCGACCGGCGCCATGACAGGCAGATGAAAACGCCGTTGCTTCGCTACTGCTCATGCCGGCCAGCACCCAGGATTCAGTGCCCATGCTGCCGCCGACCAGCACCGGCTGCCCCGTTGCCTTGAATTTCTCCGGCACATCGTCGTGACCCGGGCCCAGGGCACGTGTCGCCCCCTTGCGGTGAACATATAACAATTTACGCTGACCAGCGGTTTCGTGCGGCTCCGGTTTGCAGGTGTTATGCGACACGTCATACAGGAGCGGCAGAGCGAGTCCCGGCCAGAAGCCATGGAACACCTGGCGTGTCAGGTGACCGATGATTTGCCGGTTGGCCAGCGCACAATTGATAGCGGAGCGCATGGCGCCGATGTAGCGCTGACCGGTCTCCGATTCGATCGGCGCGCAGGCCAGTTCACGATCAGGCAGGGTAATACCATATTGTCCGGCGGTGATGGCCATTTCACGCAGGAATTCCGTGCCTATCTGGTGACCCAGGCCTCGGGACCCGCAGTGTATGGATACAACGCATTCACCTTCGGCCAGGCCGAATACCCTTGCCGTATCAGGATCGAACAATTCGGTGATTTCCTGAATCTCAAGATAATGATTGCCGGAACCCAGCGTGCCCATTTCATGCTGCTGCCGCTGGCGGGCCTTTGCGGACACACAGCCGGGCAGGGCATCCCGGGCCCGGCCATGATCCTCGATGTAATCAAGATCCCCGGGTATTCCCCAGCCCTCCTGCAAGGCCCAGCTTGCTCCGCCGGAAAGCATTGCATCCATGCGTCTCTTGTCCAGGCTGATATCGCCCTGTGATCCAATTCCTGCCGGAACGTGATCGAACAGTGCAGCGGCAAGATCCTTTTGAACACCGCTGATGTCCGGGCGCGAGAGGCCGGTCAGGTGCGTGCGGACACCACAGGAAATATCAAACCCCACTCCGCCGGCGGAAATGACACCACCTTCATCCGGGTCAAAAGCCGCCACGCCGCCGATGGGGAATCCGTATCCCCAGTGCGCGTCCGGCATCGCATGTGCGGCGTCCACGATGCCCGGAAGCGTGGAGACGTTGACAAGCTGCTCACGGACCTTGTCATCCATGGCCTGGATAAGCTGTTCGCTGGCATGGATCACGGCAGGCACGCGCATTGCACCGGTGGGCTCAATTTCCCATCGTGTATCGGAAATTTTTCTGAACTGACTGATTTTCATGGCCGCATTCCTGGTTGACAATCCGCCTCAGACATCCACGATGCATTGGACAAGCCACAGGCCATCAGGTTCTTCTCTGACCTGCAGTTCACTGAGCGTGGCGCCTTTGACTTCGGCAGCCGGAGCATGCCGTTTCACGCAGATTTTTTCTCCACGCGCTTCGCCGTTCAATTCATTGCCCTCGATCCTGACCCTGAAATCACAAAACAGCATCTTGCGGGTGGCCATCTCGAATACGATGGCATTGAGCCAGTCAACGAACAGGAGCTCGATATTCGGAGCGGTGCAATGCACCGCTATGGTTTCTTTGGGGTGGATGGTCTCCAGGCTCGTGACCACCGAGCTCAGCGCCAGGGCGGCCTGTTCAAAAGATTCGGACAGGGTAACGCCAAATCCACGCACACCGATGTCGGCAACATGAGGAAAATGCTCCCAGAAGCCACCGGACTTTCTCCTTGCCCCTGGATCAGGCAATGCACGGTTTCTGTCGCCCATTTTGTCTTGATGGTTCATGACAGGATTATAGTCCTCGTGCCAGGCTCCGGGCGGGCCAAATCTTTGTTTGTAAGGGTTGAATTGGAATAATTCATCTTATTTCATGATCTAATGATCTATAAAATCAATGATATGATCCATTTAGCGCCCTGGCGCTGGCGATAAAAGCAGAGACACCTAACCCAACGCCTGCCGAGGGAATCGC
>DAOWGA010000159.1 GCA_030637665.1 Lysobacterales bacterium
GCCGATCACGAAGCTGCGATCAGTGAACCGGATCGGGCCTTTTATCATGGGGCTATCGCCGAAATTTCAGCGCCTTACGTAGCCGAGATGGTGAGAGTGGAAGCACTGCGCTTGCTCGGTTCGAAAGCCTATACCGGTGGGTACGAAGTCGTTACGACGATTAACAGCAGGTTACAAACTGCCGCCAATCTCGCTGTAGACAAAGGTTTGGAAGAATACGACCAGCGACACGGGTTTCGGGGAGCCGAAGCCCATATTGATCTCGCGGATAAGCTCAGGACGGAAGACTGGAACGAGGCATTGACACCCTACCGGCCGCTTGCAGGACTGGAACCCGGCCTGGTACTCGAGGTCGAGGATGAACTGGCGCTGGTCTACCTGCGCAGCGGGCAGACCATCGCCATGGGCCTGGACGAAATGAAGTGGGCCGCGCCTTTCATCAACCGTGACCGCAAGGGCCCCGCACCAAAGAGCGTCAGTGAAATCATGTTGCCGGGTGACGTCATTCGCGCCCGGCTTCATGACGATGGGGTGTGGAAGCTGGGCCAGTTGCCTGAGGTGGAAGCAGCCCTTGTTTCTCTGAATCCTCTGACCGGCGATATCAAGGTCCTGGTGGGTGGTTATGACTTTACCCGCAGTAAATTCAATCGGGTTATCCAGGGACGGAGACAACCAGGTTCCAGTTTCAAACCTTTCATATACTCTGCTGCGCTTGAAAAGGGCTTCACCGTTGCCAGCCTGGTGAATGATGCACCCATTGTGTTCGAAGACAAAGAACTGGAGCGGACCTGGAAACCTCAGAATTTCAGCCAAAAGTTTTACGGCCCCACCCGGTTGAGAGAGGCCATGGTCAATTCACGCAACCTGGTGTCCATCCGCTTATTGCGTGCTATCGGTATTGAGTACGCCCGTGAGCACATCACCCAATTCGGGTTTAATCTGGATGAACTTCCGGCCAACCTGTCCATGGCACTGGGAAGCGCTTCTCTCACACCGATTTCGATGGCTCGCGGCTATGCAGTCTTTGCCAACGGAGGTTACCTGGTCACACCCCATTTCATCCGTACAATCAAGGACTATTCACGCCGCGTGGTCTACCAGACCCGGCCATCGGTGATCTGTGAAAATTGCGAAGATGAGCTGCCCGTCGAAGTCGCAGATCATGAAGATGAAATCCAAAGCGAGCCAGAATTCAGGCCATTGGATATTGCTTCCGGCACGCAGGGACTTGAAGTAACAGCAAGCAACGGGGGTGAGCGTTCCCACGGCACGGAATCTGAAAGCCTCTATGCGAAACAGGCAATCACGCCACAAAACGCCTATCTGGTACGCTCCATGATGATGGATGTCGTCCGCCGCGGAACCGGCGTGCGAGCCATGCAGTTGGGTCGCCGGGATCTCGCCGGCAAAACCGGAACAACAAACGAGCAGCGCGACGCCTGGTTTTCGGGCTACAACGATCACCTGGTCACCTCGGTCTGGGTGGGTTTTGACAACCACGAACCGTTGGGCAAGAGAGAATTAGGCGGCCGTGCTGCACTGCCGGTCTGGATGGAATTCATGGCTGTTGCACTCGAAGGACTGGAAGACAAGCCACCGCGGATGCCCGAAGGCCTGGCTCAGGCCAGGATCGATCCCGAATCAGGTCTTCTGGCCAGGCGTGATAATGACGATGCCATCATGGAAATATTCCGGGCAGGAAGGCTGCCGCCAATGCAGCAATCACTGGGAGAAGAAACCCAGGATGTCTCATCAGAAGAAGACCCGTATGAAATCTACTGATCGCATTCCCGCTCGCCATATCCGCCGGCTGAGACAGATCAGGGCGGAAGTCGCCGCTGAAGCTGCCCGCATCATCGCCACTGAAGGGCAGCACAATTATCATGCCGCCAAGAAAAAGGCTGCTGAGAGAATCGGTGTCAGCGAGCGACTTGCGCTGCCCAGCAACATTGAAGTCAAGGAAGCGTTGCATAGCTACCAGAACCTGTACGGGGGAACGCAGCATCAAGACAACCTGGAACGCCTGCGCAACACCGCGGTCAATGCCATGCAAATACTGGACGCATTCAATCCCAGGCTGGTGGGCTCTGTGCTGGACGGCACCGCCAGTGAGCATTCCAGGATCGCGCTTCACGTATTCTGTGATTCCCCGGACTCAATGGTTCTTCACTTCCTGGAAAATGGCACTCCTTTCAGCCAGGAGCAACGCCAGATACGATGGCACGACGGCAAACACCGGATGATACCGTTGATCATTTTTGAGCTCGACGACGCCACGGTGGAACTCAGCATTTTCGACCCGATAATCCTCAGACAGGCGCCACCCAGCCCCATAGACGGCAAACCTCAGCAACGAGCCACCTTGTCTGACCTCGAGTGTCTGCTGGCACCCATGGCCAGCGTGACCTGATAAAAACCGATCGATTAAACTCCGGCCTACCGCCGGCTGTGTGGTGGCTCGTACTTACGTTCGGTAGGACCTTTGTAAACCTGACGGGGCCGGCCAATCTTGGTCGGCGTATTGCTTTGTTCAAGCCACTGCGCGACCCATCCCACAGTCCTGGCGATGGCAAACATCACGGTAAACATACTGACGGGAATACCGAGCGCGCGGTAAATGATTCCGGAATAAAAATCGACATTGGGATAGAGTTTTTTCTCAATGAAGTATTCGTCTTCCAGGGCTATGCGCTCCAGTTCAAGCGCCATATCCATCATGGGATCATTAACGCCAAGCTCCTCCAGCACTTCATAACAGGCCTGGCGAATGATAGTGGCCCGGGGATCGAAATTTTTGTAGACACGATGCCCGAAACCCATCAGACGGAAGGGGTCTGACTTGTCCTTGGCGCGCTTGATAAATTTTGGCACATTCGAGATATCGCCGATCTGCGTGAACATATCCAACACGGCTTCGTTGGCGCCGCCATGCGCCGGTCCCCACAATGCGGAAATCCCGGCTGCCACACAGGCATAAGGATTAGCGCCCGTTGAACCTACCAGCCTGACGGTCGAAGTACTGGCATTTTGTTCATGGTCAGCATGAAGGATGAACAGCAGATCGAGTACTCTGGCAGAAACCTCGCTAACCTGGTATTCCTCACTCGGGACAGAAAACATCATGTGCAGGAAGCGCTCACAATATCTCAGCGAATTCTGCGGGTAGGCCGTGGGCCAACCCATATGATGCCGGTAACAGGCAGCAGCTATCGTTGGCATTTTTGCAATCATTCGCTGAGCAGCCACCATTCGGTGTTCCTGACTCTCCATGTCCATCCGGTTATGGTAAAAAGCGGCCAGGGAGCCGACCACACCAGCCATCATGGCCATCGGATGAGCGTCGTACTGAAAGCCGGAAATGAATTCGTTCAAATGCTCGTGAACCATCGTGTGATAAGTGATCTCACCGCGAAATTTCTGCAGCTGTGCTTCGCTGGGTAATTCACCGTTCAATAACAGGTAGGCAACTTCCAGGAACGTGCTCCGCTCAGACAGTTGCTCGATTGGATAACCCCGGTAACGCAGTATTCCTTTGCCACCATCGATAAAAGTAATTTTACTGGTGCAACTCGCGGTCGCCGTGAATCCCGGGTCGTAAGTGAAATAACCCAAGGTCGAGGGTAGTGCCTTGATATCCAGCGTGGGTTCACCTTCAGTACCGGCGACAACCGGTAATTCCAGTTCTTTTCCGCTTGATTCGTCTGTTAGCAGCACGCGTTTCTTTTTGGACACTGGTATCTCCTTCGCTGATTCAATCCTGATGGGGAAGGGCCCGTTACCGGGCTGATGATCACCGCTTCAATTACTGCAATGAGAACAATGGATTATAGCATCAGCGCGAATAATCACGCTAGCATTTAGTATGTTAATACTAGATGAGAAGAAACTAATGATCTGGGCATTTCAGCGACAGAAGTACTGGTGGATTATCGATGCACTGGCGGCTACGTTCGCATCCCATCAGAAAAGCGCCGAAGCAACAAAAAGGCCCGCGCTGAACGGGCCAGCACGGGCTTTTTTCAGATCGATTGTTCCTTATTTGCCGTAACGTTTTTTGAAACGATCAACACGGCCACCGGAATCCAGCACCTTGTGCTTGCCGGTGTAGAAAGGATGAGAAGCGCTGGAAATTTCAACCTTCACCAGTGGGTATTCGTTACCGTCTTCCCACTTGATGGTTTCCTTGCTCTTGATCGTTGATCGGGTCAAGAACGAAAAATCCGAAGATATGTCCTGGAACACCACTTCTTTGTACTCGGGGTGAATGCCGGCTTTCATGACAATTCCTTGAAAATAGTAGATACACGCATTACGCGAATGACCCGCCAGTGTACTGATGCAGGTGACTGAATGCAAGACCTTTTCCCGTGCTTCTTCATGTCTCCGCCGGAAGAAATATCGCCTGTGTTTCGTTGCTGAATCGCCAGCCGAGTCCGGTTGGTTTTAATACAGTGCCCGCATCCGACAACAAACCACGATTTACGGCTGTTTGAACCCGGTCGGAGACATCATTCCAGGCCACACCGGTGCGCTCAGTGAGTTGTTCCTTGCGCACGCCATCGTATAGACGCAACTGGTTCAAAAAAAACTCAAAAACCCGCTCCTCCTTGTTGATGAATCTGTCTTCAACCAGAAATTTTCCACTTTGCCTGGCCTGCATATACGTTTTTGGATGCCTGTGACGCACCCGCCGCCTGACAAAGTCCTCTGAGGGCAGAGTGACCTTGGAATGTGCGCCTGCGCCAATACCCAGGAAATCACCATATTGCCAGTAATTCATATTGTGACGACAACGATGTCCTTCTTTTGCCCAGGCCGAAATCTCGTATTGCCTGAACCCAGCATCCCTCATCTGCTGCCAGCACCGATCCTGCATTTTCCAGGCTGTGTCAGCATCCGGCAAATCCGGTGGACTGGCATTAAAGGCGGTGTTCGGCTCCAGGGTCAACTGGTAGTGGGAAATGTGGTTTGGCCCGCTGGCTATCGCCTGGCGGATATCGCTTACGGCTTCAGGGACTGTTTGATCAGGCAAGGCATACATCAAGTCGATATTAAAATTGCCCAGTCCAGAACGGTGGATGGAGTCGATGGCCCGGTCAATTTCTGCACGGCCATGAATCCTGCCGATGCGCTCCAGCAAGCTGTCGTTAAAGCTCTGGACACCCAGCGACACACGATTGATGCCCGCATCCCGGTATGCAGAAAAACTATCGTATTCCGTGGTGCCGGGATTGGCCTCCAGGGTAATTTCGACATCGGGTACCAGGCGCAAACGACTTCTCAATTGGCGTAGCAAATCAGCAAACCAAGCGGCATTGAAAAGGCTGGGAGTACCGCCTCCAAAAAAGATACTGCTGACAGGACGCCCCCAGACATCGGGTAACTCGGTTTCAAGATCCGCCAGCAAAGCCGCGGAATATTCTTTCGCTGGTATTTCGTCAGGCGCAGCATGGGAATTGAAATCACAGTAGGGACATTTGCGCACGCACCAGGGAAGATGAACGTAAAGCGCCAACGGTGGAAGCCCCGTGATCCGGCCTTTGTCAGCCCCCGAATTCATTCTTCATCTGTCCTGCCAGAGCAGCCAGCGCCTGCCCCCTGTGGCTGAGCCCGTTTTTCACATCCGGCGGTAACTCCGCAGAAGTACATTCCCTGCCGGGCACCCAAAATAGGGGATCATAACCAAAACCACCATGACCCCTGGGCTTATCGAGGATACTGCCTGACCACTTGCCGCATGCAATCAATGGCACAGGATCCTCTGCATGCCTGACCAATGCCATAGCGCAATAGAAATGTGCAGTCCGGTGCGGCAATTCAACACCCTGCATTGAACGAAGTAATTTGTTGATATTGGCGCTATCGTCCGCGTCATCCCCGGCATAACGGGATGAGTAAATCCCAGGCCTGCCATTCAGTGCGTCCACCA
>DAOWGA010000216.1 GCA_030637665.1 Lysobacterales bacterium
ACTCCGACTATGCCCACTGGCACAGCGAATACCTTGATCGCTTCGCCAGCGAAATCATGCCGGCATCGGCCGTGCAACTGCTACTGGCCGGGATTACTTCAGCACGCGACCTGGGCGCTCCGCTGGATGCTTCAATCGAAGTGCGCGATCGCATAAAGCAGGGCGAAATTCCGGGGCCCCGGATGTTTATGTCCGGCCCATTCATCCAGCATAAGCCCTATCCCGGAACCGAAGCATACCGCTGGGGTGTGACCGGCCCGCGTGATGCGCGTGAAAAAGTAAACCGGCTGGCCGATGCCGGCGTGGACATCATCAAGATGGTCGATCAGGACGAAATGACCTTTGAGGAGGCCGAGGCGGTTGTGGACCAGGCTCACAAACGCGGGCTTAAAGTCGTTGCCCATTCACACCGGCCGGAGGAAATCCGGCGTGGACTGGTGATCGGCGTCGATAATTTCGAGCATACCGGGCTGGCGGCCGCACCGGAATACCCCGAAGACGTGATGATCCCGCTTAAAGAACGCACCGCGACCGGCCGGGTGCGCGGCGGGCCGCTGTACTGGACGCCTACCGTCGAGGGCTTGTGGAATTACGACTACACGCGCGATAACCCGGAAGCACTGGATACCGATTGTTGGCGGCGCGGACTCGAAGCGGACACCATCGCCGACATCAGCCAGTCCATCGCGCACCCCGAGGAACTGTTGTATTTTCAACTAACGCCGAAGCGTAAACCCACCCTGAAACGGAAAATCCAGCAACTGCGCGACGCCGGTGTTGTCATGCTGATCGGAACCGACAGCGGTATCCCGATGAAATTCCATTGCCAGTCCACCTGGCATGAACTGGACGTGTGGGTGAACGTGATGGGCATTCCAGCCATGGAAGCCATCCAGGCCGCGACTTACTGGCCGTCGAAATTCATGGGGGTTGAAGAGCAATGGGGGACGATTGTGGCCGGGCGCCATGCAGACATCATTGCCGTCAGGGGTGATGTGCTGCGCTACATCAGCCTGCTGCAGAACGTTGATTTCGTCATGAAGGACGGCGTGGTTTACAAGCAGGACGGGAGGCCGGTGGAAGAAACTCTGACGGGCGGACCCAAAACCAGCTCGCAATGACCACAGCCCCGAATGCCGTATAGCCGGCCACAAAAACCCAGGGCGGGGCCTGATAGTACAAAATGGTCTCGAGCCAGTGAGATACGAAAGAGCCGGCATAGGCCGCATCACCGGCCCGGGTGCGCAGCGCCATTTCGACTGTTGTCAGCGGACATATAACCCGCAGCCATGATTGAACAACAACCACAGCAATCGCGATGAGATGGCACAGCCGAAACCAGGGATTTCGCACCCAGGACCACGCAAGAGCCTTACCGGCAAATATGAGTACCAGAGCAAGCACCACAAAGGCGACGAACAGTACGTGTATCAGCACGATTGCGTCTGCAGCCAGCAGCAGAAGAGTTGATGAATCTGAAGTCACTCAAGCGGTACCATACTTTCCGGCATTATGACCGCGACCACCTGCCCCCGGGCACAGATCTTCCCCCCAGCCTTGACCAGGACGGCGACAATGACTTTTTAATCGATGGCCATGCTCATTGTTGCTGCCGCAGCCGTAACAATGACTCAATTCGTCTGGATAGGAGTCCTGGAAGGCCTTCATATTCATCAGATGCTCGCTTGATGGGCAATTCCTTTCCTGATGCTATCCCTGACCGGCGTCCTGGTTCAAATGATTTATTCCTTCTTCTTCAGCAACTCGTTCGCGGCATTCGGCCCCGGTGGCCTGATCATGCCAGTCGTGGCGATCGCCATTGCTGTTTACCTGGTTTTTCTGGCCAGGACAAGAATCGGAATATTTCGATCGCCTGCCCGCTCCAGGTACTTCTCGTAGCCGCCATACACCTGCGTCGCTTTTTGCCATAACACGGGCCTTTCCTCAGGCGTTGCCTCGCGGGCAGTCACCTCAAAGGTCTCCTTCTTGAGCAATACTGATGCCTGTGGATTTGCCATCAGGTTCAGATACCATGCCGGGTGTGAGGTGCTGCCAAAACTCGTCCCGATCAGCGCCAGGTCGTCGCCATGGCGCATGTAAAGCAACGGGGCAGAGCGGAGCTCGCCGGATTTGCGGCCGGTTGTTGTCAACAGCAGCGTCGGCATGCCAAGGGTCAATGAGAATCGCCCGCCTGTCAGGCGCATCAGCGGCCTGTCGAGCATCGGCGCAGCGTGCCTGAGAATAGCGGAGACAGGCCTGGAGCTCAGGAAGGCATCTACCGGCCTGCGCCAGGCCGGGATTGAAGTTGGCTCTGATTTGGAAATCATTGGCATATAGCTTATGAAGCTGGGTTTGAAGCAGCGCGCACCCGCAATTAATTACACGGTACGGCAGGTGGCCGGCCCTAATTTTTTGAATCGGATTGATCCTGCCCAGCTTGTTGTTCGGCGGCCGCCTGTTTGCGCAGCTGCTTCACAGCCTTTCGTTGCGCAGCGTAGTCTGATTCCAATCCATCTCCATAGAAATACACGTAAAGCGTCGCGTAACTGAAAAACACGGTCAGCACCGTTGCGATTTCCAGCGCTTTGACACCGGCCGCAATTCCGGTCCCAATGGCTACCAGGATAAATAGCGCATCGAATGTATCCTGCAAAGCGCGCCTGAACTGAACCCCGGCGACAATTCCAGCGAGGCTGAACGCCAGCGCCAGGCTATGCTGTACGATGAGGACAATTGCCGCCACGACACCCGGCAGGATCAGCATCGTTTCATCCATGGAATGATCGTGTGCACTGACCCGGTGAATCCCTTTGTGCACCCAGGAGACCGGTAGCATGAGCAGCCAGAGGCCCAGCAAAATGAGCATCAATTGTCGCGCATAGCCCAGGCGATCGAACTGGTTCGCCACCTTGATGACTGTATCGACAATTTCGATATCTTCATCGTAGACCGGTACGTCTCTATTCATGGCAACAGTGACATCGCTGTTGCGAACGAGATCCGTGACACCACCTATTGGCAGCTGCGAAATAGAGTCTGGAAACAACACGATGAGCAGGATGACAAATACAGCAAGAGTCAGATGATAGACAATGAGCTTTCGGAAGAGCCTGAGGCCCGCTCGGCGGGACGGCGATTGAGGGCTTAGCTCTGCCTCACTGATGGGATAATTTTGCTTCTGCGATTCTCCGGTCACGAAGCTCTCCTTTATTTTGAACACGTTGTAAGACTGATTGTACCCCCAT
>DAOWGA010000110.1 GCA_030637665.1 Lysobacterales bacterium
GCTGAAGAAGCGAAGGCCGACGAGCCTGCCGAAGTCGAAGCCGCACCGGCTGAAGAAGCGAAGGCCGACGAGCCTGCCGAAGTCGAAGCCGCACCGGCTGAAGAAGCGAAGGCCGACGAGCCTGCCGAAGTCGAAGCCGCACCGGCTGAAGAGGCGAAGGCCGACGAGCCTGCCGAAGTCGAAGCCACACCGGCTGAAGAAACAAAGGCCGACGAGCCTGCCGAAGTCGAAGCCACGCCGGCTGAAGAAGCGAAGGCCGACGAGCCTGCTGAAGTTGAGGCAGCCGGGAAAGAAGTAAAGGCTGAAAGCGTGAAAGCCGCCCCGAAAACCACCAAGAAAAAAGTCAGCAAGAAAACAGCAGCCAAGAAGGCTAAATAAGACCAGGCCGGCGAGTGTCAATGACCTCTCCCGCCAAAACTGATAAACAAAGAGGAAAATCTCATGGCAGTAACAGCTGCAATGGTAAAAGAGCTTCGTGATCGCACCGGTGCGGGCATGATGGAATGCAAGAAAGCGCTGGTAGAAACCGGCGGCGACATGGAAGCCGCTGTTGAGCACTTGCGCAAATCTGGGCTGGCCCAGGCAGACAAAAAAGCCAGCCGTGTCGCAGCAGAAGGCAAAATTGCCCTGTCCGTTTCCGAAGATGGCAAGCAGGCTGTGATGGTCGAGGTGAATTGTGAAACCGATTTCGTCGCCAAGGACAGCGGCTTCCTGGCCTTTGCCAATGCCGTGGCGGCAAATGCGCTGTCGGACAATCCGGCTGACGTGGATGCTCTGATGAACACCAGCATCGACGGAGATACCGTTGAACTCGCTCGCCAGGCGCTGATCTCCAAGATCGGCGAGAACATCCAGGTCCGGCGTTTTGTGCGTGCATCAACCGATGGCACACTGGGCACTTATGTACATGGCGGCAAGATCGGCGTATTGGTTAACCTGGCCGGCGGAGACGAAACCCTGGCCCGCGACCTCGCCATGCATGTCGCAGCGATGAACCCCGAATTTGTTTCAGCTGAAGACGTACCCGAAGACATCATCGCCCGCGAGAAGGGTATTCTCATTGCGCAGGCCGAAAGCAGTGGCAAACCCCCGGAAATCATTGAGAAAATGGTGACCGGACGCTTGCGCAAACACCTCGCAGGGATCACACTGCTGGGACAGCCTTTCGTCAAGGACGGAGATTTGACTGTTGGCAAACTTCTGGATCAGAACAGCGCTCGTGTCGATGGTTTCAATCGCCTCGCTGTCGGAGAAGGAATTGAGAAAAAAGAAGAGAGCTTCGCGGATGAAGTCATGCAACAGGTGACCGGTGGCTGAAGAAGCCTATAAACGAATCCTGCTAAAGCTCAGCGGCGAGGCGCTGCTGGGTGATGAAGACTATGGCATTGATCCGAATATGATTCACCGGATCGCTGTAGAAATCGGGGAAGTCACCCGGTTGAATATCCAAATTGCTATCGTTATCGGCGGTGGAAACATTTTCCGGGGTGCCGGACTCGCGGAATCGGGCATTGACCGGGTCACTGGAGACCACATGGGAATGCTCGCGACCGTGATGAATTCCCTGGCGCTCCAGGATGCTCTCGAGAGTATTGGTATTGATGCACGAGTCATGTCAGCGGTGTCGGTGCACGATGTCTGTGAGGACTATATCCGCCGCAGGGCCGTCAGACATCTGCAAAAAGGCCGTGTCGTTATTTGCGCCGGTGGCACAGGCAACCCCTTCTTTACTACCGACACCGCTGCGGCATTACGCGCCATTGAAATCAGCGCCGATATCGTACTCAAGGCCACCAAAGTGGATGGGGTTTACTCCGCAGACCCGGAGAAGGACGACCAGGCCGAACTCTTCGATGAACTCGGCTACGATCGCGTGATTGAGAGCAAACTGGGGGTCATGGACGCCAACGCCATCGTGTTGTGCCGGGACCAGAAGATGCCGATACGGGTATTCAACGTATTTGGCGAAGGCAACCTGGTTCGTCTGGTCAAAGGTGAAGCCATCGGGACCCTGGTGTCCTGAAGTCTGAAAACAGGCAATTCAAAATCCGCTTTTGCAATGGTTTGCTGTTAAAATTCCTTATTCACGGTAAGCAGGAACCTGTTCCTGACAATCGCAATTGACTCTTAAATAGGAGACCTTCATGCTCGCCGAAATTCAGAAAGATGCCCGGGTCCGAATGAGCAAAAGCCTGGAATCCCTGCGTCACGAACTAGCCAAAATTCGAACAGGCCGTGCGCATCCCAGTCTGCTGGAACATGTTCACGTGGACTACTACGGCAGCGAAGTACCGATCGGGCAGGCTGCCAGCGTCTCGGTCGAAGATGCGCGTACGCTGAGCGTGACGCCGTGGGACAAAACCATGGTTCAGGTCATCGAAAAGGCTATCCTCAAATCCGATCTCGGCTTGAACCCGGTCACAGCCGGCCAGGTCATCAGGATACCCCTGCCACCACTGACCGAAGAGCGCCGTCGTGATCTGGGAAAAATTGTCCATAACGAAGGGGAAAATGCAAAAATCGCCATCAGGAACATCCGCAGGGATTCCAATCACCACATCAAGGAACTGCTCAAGGAAAAAAAGATTTCCGAAGATGCAGAGCGCGAGTCTGAACTGAAAATCCAGGAAGTCACTAACCAGGCTGTGATCAAGGTGGACGAAATCGTCGCGGAAAAGGAAAAGGAAATCCTGGAAATCTGAAACGTGACCGAGCCCTGGTATACGTTTGACAGAAATCCGAGCCGGCCTGGAATTCAGCCCATCTTACCGAGGTGCGATCTGGCATGAACGAGTCGCTACACATCCCAGCCCATATCGCCATCATCATGGATGGCAACGGCCGCTGGGCAATGCGGCGCAGCCGGCCCAGAACCATGGGTCACCAGGCGGGTTTGAAAGCGCTGCGTACTATCGTAGAGCATTGTGGTCAAATCGGTGTCAGTGAACTGACTGTGTTCGCGTTTTCAAGTGAAAACTGGAGCCGTCCGGAAAGGGAAGTCAGCCGCTTGATGGAATTGTTCATGCGTGCGCTGGACAAAGAAGCCCGCGAATTGCACGAAAACGGCGTGCGCATTCGCTTCATCGGTGACACCGGGGCTTTTTCACCGGGCCTGCAGGAAAAAATTACCCGGGCTACCAGTCAGACCACCGGCAATACCCGCATGACCCTGAATGTGGCGGTCAATTACGGTGGACGCTGGGATATCGTGCATGCCGCAAGAAAACTGGCCGGGGCCGCCGTGCAGGGTTTGATCAAGCCGGAAGACATCAATGAAAAACTAATGACTGAGCAAATATGTCTCGGCACCAGTAGCGATCCCGATCTGTTCATCAGGACCGGGGGCGAAATGCGTATCAGTAATTTCCTGCTGTGGCAATCCGCCTATACGGAATTCTATTTCTCTTCCGTACTATGGCCGGATTTCAGTCCGGATGAACTGGATAAGGCCGTAGCCGTCTACCAGTCACGGGAAAGGCGGTTTGGCTTGACCGGTGAGCAAATCGGAGAAAGAACTGCATGAGACGGGTGATCATTGCTTAAGACAAGAATACTGACTGCCCTTGTTCTGGCGCCCATTGCCATTGCCGTGGTATTTCTCGCACCTGCGTGGGTTTTCAGGCTGGTGTCTGCCCTGCTGTTGCTGACCGGTTGCTGGGAATTCCGCAGGCTGGCGAATCTTGGGCCCAGGGCGGGCTGGCTACTTTTTGGACTTCAGACCGGTATATTCGCCTTGATGTACCTGAACTGGGATTTACTGACAGAGCAGGCGCCTGCCATCCTCACGGCCGGCTGCCTGGCCTGGGGGCTGATGTTTATCCGGCTTATTGCTTACCATGACAACCAGGCAGCCGATACTCGATTCCAGACAACGAGTTTTGTTTCCGCGCTGGCTGCGATCACTTTTTGCTGGTTCGCTTTGGGCTGGATGCGTGACCAGCAACACGGGGAGTTTCTCATCCTGTTGCTGTTAATCATCATCTGGGCCGCAGATATCGGCGCATATTTCAGCGGGCGGCAGTTTGGACGGACCAAGCTGGCCCCGCTGATCAGTCCGAAAAAGACCTGGGAAGGAGTGATCGGGGGCATTGTGCTTTCCGGGATCGCCGCCATCCTGCTCGACCGCTACATTACTGGCATTGGCGCCGGCATCCTTCCTCTGCTCGCTCTCACCACCGTGACGGTACTGACATCGATCTGTGGCGACCTGTTTATCAGTGCACACAAGCGCACCGTGAAACTGAAGGACGCCGGCAGCCTGTTCCCTGGCCATGGCGGTGTACTCGATCGTTTTGACAGCCTCCTGCCCGGCGCTTCTTTCTTCGCACTGGGCGTGTGGATTCTGGGAACATGAACAGCCATCCTGCGCAGTCCGGGACATCGAGCCAGCCAGCTGAGGCGATAACTATCCTTGGCTCCACGGGCTCGGTTGGCCAGAGCACGCTGGACGTGATCAGCCGCAATCCGGGCCGCTACCGTGTGGCGGCACTGACAGCTAACCGCAATGCGCAGCACCTGGCTGAGCAGTGCGCCCGCTTTGATGCTCAACTGGCCGTAGTCGCCGATCCCGGGCGGGAGAATGAACTGTACCGGGCACTCAAGGAACTTGACTGCCGCGCCGCCGTTATGTCTGGTGAGGCCGGCCTGGCAGAAGCTGCCGGTCTGCCCGGAGTCGATACCGTAATGGCCTCCATCGTCGGCGCAGCTGGTTTGAAACCGACCTTACGGGCGGCTGAGACAGGTAAAAAAATCCTGCTTGCCAACAAGGAATCCCTGGTCATTGCGGGTGAAGTGTTCACGCGAGTTGTACGCCGGAATGGAGCGAAGATTTTACCGGTCGATTCAGAGCACAATGCCATTTTCCAGGCCCTGCCCGGCGGCTTTGAAGAGGGTCTCGAATATGTGGGCGTGGAGAAAATTATCCTGACAGCATCCGGCGGCCCCTTCCTGGACAAACCGTCATGCGAACTCGCGCTGGTGACGCCTGCGCAGGCCTGCAAGCATCCCAACTGGGACATGGGCAAGAAAATTTCGGTAGATTCCGCCACCCTGATGAACAAGGGGCTGGAAGTCATCGAAGCCCGCTGGCTGTTTGACGCCAGGCCAGACCAGATAGAGGTACTCGTCCACCCGCAAAGTATTGTCCATTCTATGGTGGCCTACCGCGACGGATCGGTGCTGGCTCAACTGGGCACACCGGACATGCGCACGCCCATTGCACATGCCCTTGCCTGGCCTCAACGCATTGAAGCAGGCGTCAAGCGCCTCAATCTTGCACAGTTAGGCGACCTTTCGTTCAGGGAACCCGATTTTGAACGGTTTCCATGCCTGGGCCTGGCCTTCGAGGCCATGCGGGCGGGTGGAAACGCACCGGTGGTATTGAACGCAGCGAATGAGATTGCGGTCGAAGCTTTCCTGGACGAACGCATCGGCTTTGACCGGATTTCCACCCTGGTTGATAGAGTGATGCAAAACGTGGAAGTATGTGCAATCAAAATGATAGACGACGTAATGGAACAGGACAGGCGGGCTCGCGCCGTAGCAAATGAAATCATTAAAGAAATATTATGAGTGAAATTTTTGGTTCAATCTGGTGGTTGCTGGTCACGCTGGGGGTATTGATTACTTTCCATGAATTCGGCCACTTCTGGGTGGCACGAAAGCTTGGCGTCGGCGTGCTGCGCTTTTCTATTGGTTTTGGAAGGCCATTGTGGAGTCGGCAAGGCAAAGATGGCACCGAATACGTAGTCGCTGCAATCCCCCTTGGCGGCTATGTCAAAATGCTTGATGAGCGAGAAGGAGAGGTCCAGGAAGAGGACCTTGGAAAGGCATTCAATCGCAAGCCGGTCTGGACACGAATCGCAATAGTTGCCGCCGGCCCTGTTTTCAACCTCGTTTTTGCCATCCTGGCATTTTGGGTCATGTTCATGGTGGGAATACCGGAAACCCGTCCTGTCGTGGGTGAGGTCAGCGGCATCGCGGCGGAAGCCGGAATTTTACCCGGCGATGAAATTATCGCACTGGATGATGAGCATACCCGCACCTGGTCACACACCGTCCTCGGCCTGGTAACTCATGCACTGGACCGTGACCAAGTGAGCGTAACGGTAAGGGATGCAGAAGGAAGACAGTCACAGCACTTGCTTGACCTGTCCCGGCTCGCTCCTGATTTCAGCGAAGAAAACACCCTTGAAGCTATTGGCCTGCATCCATGGCGGCTCGAAATTCCACCGGTCATCGGTGAAGTGACTGCCGGGAGTCCGGCATCGTCCGCCGGGATGCACAACGGAGATCGAATCATCAGTATCGCCGGTGAGGAAGTCACCAGCTGGTCGTGGATCGGTTACCTGGTGCAAACTCATGGTCAGGAAAACAAGCCTCTTATCGTGTCAGTCGAGCGGCATGGAATGCCGCTCGAGCTGGAGGTATTTCCGCGCAAGGAAAAATCCGGTATGTTTTCCAGCCGCCTGATTCTGGGTGTGACCAATGCCGAGATCAGTTTGGAACAGCGGGAAACCCTGGACAGGGTTGTCATCATGTTGCAGTACGGACCGCTGGCAGGCCTGTCCGCCGCGGTCGGTGAAACCTGGCGGCTGACTGACGCCACTTTTGGGTTGCTGGCGCGAATGGTCACAGGGAAAGCCTCGGTGCGAAACCTGTCCGGCCCAATCAGCATTGCACAATTCGCCAATGCATCGGCCAGCAGGGGCTTGTCAAATTTCCTGTTTTTCCTCGGTGCGATCAGCCTGAGTCTCGGAATCCTGAATTTGTTGCCGATTCCAGTACTCGATGGGGGCCATCTGCTCTATTACCTGATAGAATTGCTCAAAGGCAGCCCGGTATCTGACCAAGTTCAGATAGCGGGCCAATATTTTGGGCTCATGGCCCTCGCAGGCCTGATGAGCCTTGCGTTTGTTAACGATATTTTACGGCTGGTCGGATAGACTCCACCACCGGTATCTCGAGAGCGCGCCGGAAAGATAGCTGTAACGGATCTGACTA
>DAOWGA010000236.1 GCA_030637665.1 Lysobacterales bacterium
AATCGTTACAATGCCGAACCGCTGGAGGTAGAGTTTGATGCTGGCAGGACCTATTACCTTGGTTATGATCACAGCTCTTCAAACCGCAACGACTGGAAGCTGGTGATCTGGAAAGTCGAAGCCGGCGACAGCCCGGATCAATAGGCGCATTCAGTGAAGGCGGGATCGACTGAACCGTTCCATGCTCCGTGAAACAGAGCCAGTTTTCGCTCCGCGGGGGTCACGCCAACTTCCGCCACGTCCTGCAGCGTTGCCAGGAATCCGGTTTCATTATCACCAGCTGAGTTGAACCGCTTTCGGTTTGTCAGTCCGATATGCGCCAGTTCGATGACTTCGAGCGCAAGGGATTGAACAGAGCGGCCGCGAACGGTTGCCTGCAGGCCCAGTTTCGGAACGTCTTTGCGCAATTTGAGCCGTTCTTCCATGCTCCAGTCCCGGGCAATTTCCCAGGCAGCGTCCAGAGAGGGCTGATGGTAGAGCAAGCCCGCCCACAGTGCCGGCAGGGCGCAAAGTCTTGCCCAGGGCCCACCGTCTGCGCCGCGCATTTCGAGGAAGCGCTTGAGCCGAACTTCGGGAAAAGCTGTAGTCAGGTGATCTTCCCAATCCTTGAGTGTTGGTAATTCACCCGGTAGAGCCGGCAATTTACCGCTAAGAAAATCCCGAAAAGACTGTCCGGAGGCGTCGATATAGTTTCCGTCCCGGTAGATGAAATACATGGGAACGTCCAACATGTAATCTGTATATTTCTCGAAGCCCATGTCCTCATCAAAAACGAAAGGCAGCATGCCGGTTCGGTCCGGATCCGTGTCTTCCCAAACGTGGGAACGATAGCTGAGGTAGCCATTGGGTTGACCGTCCACAAACGGGGAATTTGCAAACAGGGCGGTTGCAATGGGCTGCAGGGCCAGCGCGGTGCGGAATTTTTGCACCATGTCGGCCTCTGAACTGAAGTCCAGGTTGACCTGCACTGTGCAGGTACGGGTCATCATATCGTGGCCGAGTGTTCCCATTTTCGACATGTAGTCACGCATGATCCGGTAGCGTGCCTTGGGCATCCACTCCATATCTTCCTGCCGCCACTTGGGCTGGAAACCCATACCCAGAAATGCGATTCCCAACGGCTCGGACACTTGTCGCACCTGCTTGAGATGGGTGTTCACTTCCGTGCAGGTGTCATGAATGCTGTCGAGCAGAGCGCCGGATAATTCAAGTTGCCCCCCGGGCTCCAGGGTGATCGATGCGCCGGTGTCGTCCAGCAATGCAATCGGCTGGCCATTTTCCATCACAGGCCGCCAGTCGAATTGCTCTGCCAGGCCGGTGAGAAGGGCTTGGATGCCATGCTTCCCTGAATACGGCAATGGACGCAGGTCATTGACTGTGAAGCCGAACTTCTCGTGTTCGGTACCCAGTTTCCACTGATCTTGCGGCTTGCAGCCACTGGCCATGTAGTCAAGCAGCTCGCCCACGGTTTCAACAGTTGCTGAATTGCTGGATGATGCCAAAATTCGACTCCGATCAATTTCAGGCCGGGACAATCAGGAACCCGGCCACAATTATTAACAGCCTGGCGGACAATTATCATTGGAAAGCGCCGGCCAATTGCCTAGTGTAGTGCATCATGATTATTGGTACATTTACAGGATACACGCAGGAACAGAAACGAAACAGGCCCAACGCCCAGATGACCCCGCCCAATACGAGTTTTTCCAAGCCAGTATTAGCAGCGCTTGTTGTGCTGCTGATGGTGCCGTCCGCATGGTCATCCGTTGTGCGCCGTGGCCTGGGGCCGGAGCCCGATTCTCTCAACATTCACCAGGCCCAGGGACTGGCAGCGGTCAATCTGCTGCGGGATCTGCGGGAAGGCCTGGTGACTTTTGATTCTAACGGTGAGCCGGCGCCCGGTCAGGCGGTTTCATGGCAGGTGCTCGATGGTGGAAAGCGGTACCGGTTTACCCTGCGGCCGGACGCCAGGTGGTCTAATGGCGACCCGGTGACGGCTGCCGATTTTGTGCGCGGGTGGCATCATGCATTCTCACCGGAAAACCCGGCAGTGACAGCCGGCCTGCTGCAGAGCATTCTCAACGCTGATGAAATCATCGCAGGTACCATGGATGTCAGTATGCTGGGGATCAAAGCCATCGAGCCCGGAATCCTGGAAGTTCTGCTGAAGGAGCCCGCTCCGTGGATTTTGGAAATCCTGGCTCATCCGGTGAGCTATCCACTGCACCAGGCTACGCTGGCTGACCTGAGGCAGGCCCCGGTCAATGGCGCATACACGCTGGATGAATGGATTCCCAGGGCTTCGATCCGGCTTCAGAGGAACCCTGAGTACTATGCCTCGGACACGGTAGCCATGGATACGGTCGAGTACTTTCCCATCGAAGAGCCGACAGCGGAACTCTCCCGTTACCGTGCCGGCGAGTTGGATATCACGGAAACTATTCCAGCCGGCCGTTTTAAATGGTTACAGGAGAACCTGGCCCCGGATCTTCATGTCCACCCCTACCTGGGTAGTTTCTGGCTGGGCCTCAACCTGAGGCACCCGGCCCTGGGTCTTTCAGCAGATTTACGTCGAGCCCTGGCCCTCGCGATTGATCGGGAGACGCTGGTCCGCGTGGTGCTGGGCGCCGGGGAAATGCCCGCCTGGAGCGTGGTTCCACCCGGTATCAGCTCTTATGAGCCCGCAAAAATGACAGAATCAGGCTGGACCCAGGAACAACGTGAGGCCGAGGCGGTTCGTCTGTTCAGTAAATCAGGCCTGGGCAAGCGTCAGCCGCTGATGCTTCAATTGCGCTACAACACATCGGGCGTTCATCGCCGTGTCGCGGTCACGGTTTCAGCCATGTGGAAGCAAGTACTTGGCGTATTGACCGAACTGATCAACGAAGAGTGGAAAGTTTTCGTGAACAACCGCAAGATGGGTGTTGTCACCGAAGTGTTCCGCGGGGGTTGGATTGCGGACTATGCGGATTCGTCCAGTTTTCTCGATCTGTTCATCAGCGGGAATGCTCTGAACACGACTTTCTATGCCAATCCGGCATTTGATCAGTTGATGGATTCGGCCCAACTGACGGGTGGTGCGGAGCGCAAGCACCTTCTACGGGACGCTGAAGCGCTCTTAATGCAGGACATGCCGGTCATCCCGCTTTACTATTATGTCTCGCGCCACCTTGTTAACCCGCGAATGACCGGTTTTGCTGACAACGTGCGCGATATTCACCTGTCCAGGTACCTGGGACTGGAGACGGAGAGCCCTTGACGATTGCGCTTCCAATCAGGATTTTACTCGCCAGCAGTTTTTTGCTGCTGGCGGCCTGTGGTGATTCGGGCAGTGATTTCTCCCGGCCAAGGGAAACCAGGAATCAGCCTGTTGAACTGGTTTTGTTGGAGGACGGCCGCCCACACCCCGCTGTGCTGGCGGAAGAACAGCTGGTTCGCCGGGGTAACGGTGAAGAGCCTCAGACCCTGGACCCGCACCTGGCGGAAGGTGTGCCGTCCACCCATATCCTTCGGGACCTGTTCGAGGGATTGACAACGGAATCACCCGACGGAGATGTCATCCCCGGTGCCGCGGCCCGCTGGAATATTTCTCGAGATGCGCGGACCTATACCTTTTATCTGCGCCGGGACAGCCGGTGGTCGAATGGCGATCCATTGATCGCAGAGGATTTCGTTTACGGCCTGCGTCGTTCAGCAAACCCGGAAACAGCCTCAAATTCAGCCGTCATGTTGCTGCCGATTCAAAACGCGCGCGAAGTCCTGGCCGGCGAATTACCGGCAGAGGAACTGGGCATTAGCCTGCTGGATGAATTCACACTCCAGATCACACTGACCGGACCGACGCCGTATTTCCTGGGTATGTTGACTCATCCGGCGACCTACCCGGTAAACCGGCGCAACGTTGAAGAATTTGGCGACCAATTTTCCCGCCCGGGTAAGCTGGTATCCAACGGCGCTTTCGTGTTGAAAAGCTGGAAGCCGAGGGTTTCGATCGAGTTGGAGAAGAACCCGCTGTTTCGTGAAGCAGACCAGACTTTGATTGAGCGCGTGGTCTATTTACCAATCGAAGAATTATCCACAGAGGTAACCCAATTCCGCTCAGGTGGGCTGGACTGGACCAACGAGGTACCTAATAACCAGTTCAAGTGGCTGCAGCGCTATTATCCCGACGAATTGATTATCAGCCCCTGGATGGGTTCCTACTTTTTTGGCTTCAATCTGGCCACGGAGCCATTCGTCGAAAACCCGGAATTGAGGCAGGCGTTGATCCTGGCCATCGACCGCCAGGTCATCACCGAAAAGGTGACACAATTCGGTGAGCAACCGTCTTTTGCTCTGGTGCCTCGGGGTATCGATGGTTATGTACCGTTTTCACCTGAGTATGCGGACTGGACCCAGGAACAGAGAAACGAGGAAGCGCGGCGTCTGTATGAATTAGCCGGCTATTCCAGCGATGAGCCCCTGCGCGTCGAAATTCGTTACAACAGCAGTGAGAACCATAAAAAGATTGCGCTGGCCATAGCATCGATGTGGAAACAGGTGCTTGGAGTCAACGCTTCGCTCGTGAACGAGGAATTTCGGGTTTTCCTGCAGAACCGGGCACAAAAGGCCATCACGCAAGTCTTCAGGGCAGGTTGGATCAGCGACTACAATGACCCCTACAGTTTCCTGGAGATATTCCGTACCGGGCGTAGACGAACTAAGCTTAGCTCGAGGAACTGCGGGTGTGACGCGATACTGGACGAGGTGGGTACTGAGCGGGTACGGGCCCGCCGGGAGCGACTGATGTTCGAAGCCGAACGCGTGTTGCTGTCAGACTTTGTCATCATTCCGATTTACACCTACGTCACCAAGCGCCTGGTAGACCAGCACTTGCGCGGCTGGCAAAACAACGTCATGGATCATCACCTGACGCGATACATGTTCATGCTCAAGACCAGGGAGCCGGAGGCAGAAGTGCCTGCCGCAAAAGTTGAGCCGGAGCCTGAGTTGGTGCCTGAGCCAGAGCTGGTGCCTGAGCCAGAGCCTCAACAGGGTGTTAATGATGTACCATCCAGCGAAATCAGCGACGATGAGGATATGGACGTGGATGGAACATCAGGGGAAATCCAGGCTGAAGTGGAAGCAGAACAAGCAACCAGGACCAGGAAGGAAGGCAAGGGCTTGTGAATCAGGAAGGAATATTACGCCACTCGGCCACCCGCTTGCTGGGTTTGATCCCGACTTTGCTGGTATTGATCACGATCGCATTTTTCCTCATCCGCATGGCGCCCGGTGGTCCATTCGACAGTGAAAAAGTCCTGCCGCCTGAAATCAGGGCCAACCTGGATGCCAAGTACCACCTGGATGAGCCGCTGATGCAGCAGTATTTCCGCTATCTGGGCCAGATCATCACACTGGATTTCGGGCCATCCTTCCAGTACAAGGACTGGACCGTTAATGAGCTGATTGCGCGCGGTTTCCCGGTATCACTGACCGTGGGCGGGCTGGCCATGCTGCTCGCTTTCCTGGTGGGCACGTCCATCGGGATTACCGCGGCATTAAGACAAAACACGGCAATGGACTACTCGATCATGGGGGTGGCCATGCTGGGTATATCCATCCCGAATTTCGTTGTGGCTCCCCTGCTGATCCTGGTGCTGGCGGTGTATCAGGGCTGGTTGCCGGCCGGTGGCTGGGACTGGTCCATCCAACGGATGATATTGCCGGTGGTGACACTGGCCCTGCCGGTGATTGCTTATATAGCCCGGCTTACCCGCGGCAGCATGATCGAAGTGCTGCACAGCAACTACATTCGAACCGCCCGGGCCAAGGGCCTGCCGGGACACCTGGTTATTCGCAGGCACGCACTCAAGCCCGCTCTGCTTCCCGTCATTTCTTTCATGGGTCCAGCCACGGCAGGCCTGATCACCGGCTCGGTCGTGATCGAGCGTATCTATAGTATTCCCGGGCTCGGCAGTTACTTCGTGCAGGGCGCCCTGAATCGCGATTACACGCTGGTGATGGGCGTTGTCATCTTTTACGGCGTCATTATCATCCTGCTGAATTTCATTGTGGATCTCCTGTATGCCTGGATGAACCCGAAAATCCGCTATGACGAGGTCCAATGAACAGCCCCGCCGATATGCAAATTGCCGATCCGCAAGTTGCCAAAACGGAGCTTGAAGATCCGTTTGCAGCCGCCATGGCCGGGCAAGATGTTCGCGGGCGCTCGCTGTGGGTGGATGCCTGGCATCGTTTGCTGAAAAACAAGGCCGCGGTCATCAGCGGCATCATCATGTTCATCATGCTCTTGCTGGTGATCGTGGGGCCACTCCTGTCTCCGTGGGAGGGCGACTTCACCGACTGGGACAACACCGCCTCGCCACCAAACTTCGAAACCGGGCACTGGTTCGGGACAGATGCCGTAGGCCGGGATATCCTGGTGCGCACGCTGGAGGGCGGGCGGATCTCGCTGCTGGTTGGGCTGGTGGCGACCCTGGTCAGTCTGGCCATCGGTGTTACCTATGGAGCGGTTGCCGGTTATTACGGCGGCTTCACCGACCGCATCATGATGCGCATGGTGGATATTATTTACGCCCTGCCTTTTATGTTTTTCGTCATCCTGCTGATGGTCGTGTTCGGGCGTCACATCGTGCTGATCTTCGTGGCGATCGGTGCGGTCAACTGGCTGGACATGGCGAGGATCGTGCGCGGGCAGACCCTGGGGTTGAAAAACACTGAGTTCGTGGAAGCGGCCGTGGCTTGCGGGGTCGATCACAAGGCCATCATCCGCCGCCACATTATTCCCAACCTGCTGGGCGTCGTGATGGTGTATGTCACGCTGACTATTCCACAGGTCATCCTGGTTGAATCCTTCCTGAGCTTCCTTGGCCTGGGCGTGCAGGAGCCGATGAGCTCCTGGGGCGCGCTGGTTAACGATGGGGCGCAGGACATGGAATCGGCACCGTGGACCCTGGTTTTCCCGGCGACATTTCTGACGGTTACCTTGTATTGCTTCAACTACATTGGTGACGGAATGCGCGACGCACTCGATCCCAAGGACAGGGCCTGATGGCGCTACTTGAAGTCAGGGACCTGCGCGTTCAGTTTGAAACACCCGAAGGCGTGGTCCAGGCAGTCAACGGTATTGATTTCCAGGTGGAGTCCGGTGAAACGCTGGCCATCGTGGGCGAGTCGGGTGCCGGGAAAAGCCAACTGGTCATGGCGATCATGGGCTTGCTGGCTGAAAACGGTTCCGCCAGCGGCGAGGCGGATTTCAAGGGCCGGGACCTGATGAAAATGCCGCCAAAGGAGCTCAACAAAATCCGCGGCTGTGAAATTGCGATGATTTTCCAGGACCCGATGACATCGCTCAATCCCTTCCTGACCATTGAAAAGCAGATGACGGAAGTCGTCATGCACCACCAGGGCTTGCGCAAACAAGAGGCCCGCGCACACGCGGTGGAGATGCTGCGCGCGGTACGCATCCCCGATCCGGAAGAGCGCGTGAAACAATATCCGCATGAATATTCCGGCGGCATGCGGCAAAGAGTGATGATCGCGATGGGTTTGCTGTGCGAGCCGGACCTGCTGATCGCCGATGAGCCAAGTACGGCTCTGGACGTTACCGTGCAGGCACAGATCACCCAGCTGGTCGGTGAATTGCGTGATAAATCCAATATGTCGGTGATCCTGATCACGCATGACATGGCGGTCGTGGCCGAAGTTTGCGACCGGATTATCGTGATGTACGCCGGGGAAATGGTGGAAACCGGGACGGTGGACGATATTTTCTATCGTCCCCGCCATCCCTACACGCAGGGCCTGCTGGCATCGGTGCCGCGCCTGGACCGCCTTTCGGACGACGAACTGCATGCCATTCCGGGCAACCCGCCCAACCTGCTGGACCTGCCCTCTGGATGCCGCTTCCGCGACCGCTGCAGCATGGCCCGGGAAGTTTGTTTCGGAGTGCCGCCGCTGCAAGTCCAGGAAAATGGTTGTATGAGCCGTTGCTTTATTGACATGAACAACGGCGAATTCTTGCCGGCGGAAAGCAAGGGTGTTGAAGAGAATGCCGGGGAGGATTCAAAGTGAGCAATCCGGTATTGAGGGTTCAGGACCTCGCGGTTAATTTCTGCAGCCATACCGGCGGCTTTTTGCGACGTAAAGAGCGTGTATTGCGGGCAGTAAACGGCATCAGTTTCGAACTGCATGCCAGTGAAACCCTCGGCATTGTCGGGGAATCCGGTTCCGGAAAATCGACACTGGCCAGGGCGATCCTGGGGCTGATCAAGCCCAGCCGCGGGCGGGTAATGTGGCTGGGTGAGAACCTGACCGAACTGGAAGAAGAGGCGCTGCGCCAGAAGCGCAAGGAAATCCAGATCGTGTTCCAGGATCCGGTCGCTTCGCTCAACCCCCGGATGACGGCCGGTGACATCATTTCCGAGCCGCTTTGGACCTTCTATCCCAACATGGCCGGCCTGCAGGTGGAGGAACGCACGCGCGGCATGATGAAAATGGTCGGCTTACTGCCCAACCAGATCAATCGCTACCCGCACGAATTTTCCGGCGGTCAATGCCAGAGGATTGGTATTGCCCGGGCACTGGTGCTCAATCCCCGCCTGGTGATCTGCGATGAGCCGGTCAGTGCGCTGGACGTCTCGATCCAGGCCCAGATCATCAACCTGCTCAAGGACCTGCAGAAAAAACTCGGCCTGGCGCTGATTTTCGTCGCCCACGATCTGTCGGTGGTAAAACACATCAGTGACCGCGTGATGGTGATGTACATGGGTTGCAGCATGGAAGTCTCGCAACGTGATGCACTGTACCGGCGACCCTTGCATCCCTATACCAGCGCCTTGATGAAATCCGTACCGATACCGGATCCGAAGCTTGCCGCCAAGGCCCGGCAGGACCGCTGGCTGACCGGTGACATGCCGTCACCGTACAATCCACCCCGAGGTTGCATTTTTCATACCCGCTGCCCCTACAAGGTCAAACGATGTGAAGCGGATGTGCCGGCCTTGAGGCGCATGGAGAATGGCGACTGGGTGGCCTGTCACCGCGCCGAAGACCTCGACTTGAGCATATAGTGCGCGATCTGTGCCCTAGCCCTCCCTGATACGCCGTTTGCCAAAATCATGCACCTCTGATTGCTTTGGTTTCAGTAAATGGTGGCTTGGGGTAAGATGCGCATCTGCCCGTGAAAGGAATACACATGACAATCATTACCCTGTTCAAGGCCGGCCGCTTGCTTCTGACCGCATTCATCCCGGCCCTGTTGCTTTCAGCATGTGCCCAGACTTCGGTTGTGGACAGCTGGAAAACCGACAAGCCGGTGACCAACAAGCCGGAAAAAGTGGCTGTAATTGCAGTTCTGCCAGAGGCGCTCATGCGCAAGGCTGTGGAGATTGACGTCGCAAAGGTTTTGCATGACAAAGGTACGCCAGCTGTGCCCGCCAGCAATATCCCCGGCATGAGTGGCGGCATTCGCGGCGAAATCGACCCGGATGTAGCAACCGAAATTCTCAGGTCAGCCGGCGTAGACGGAGTCGTTGTGATGTTTTATTCCGGAGGAGCTAATTCGGAAGGCTATGTGCGCTCGGATTACTGGGCGCAGTTTGTTGGAAGCGGGATGTCCTACGGCTGGGGGCGGCCTTACTTTACCAATGTGTACACCGTTCGCCAGGGCCCCGGCTGGGCTGATTACAGGATGTCCGCTTTGGTCGAATCCAGTTTTTATGACCTGGAGACCGAACAGCCGGTGTGGCGCATCGTGACTGAGACCAAGGACACGGAACACGCGGACGCCGCTGATGACATTGCCAGGAAGATCGCCTCGGAGATGCGCTCAGCCGGCCTGAATTGAATCTGTTCTGCCGTCATGACCAACGAGACCCTCGCGGAAAAGCTTGCGGCGGGGCTGGCCAGTCTGTTTTCGCAATCGCCCGATCCGGGACAGATCCGGCAGTTACTGGCCTACCTTGAATTACTCAATCGCTGGAACGAGACTTATAACCTCACCGCAGTACGTGATCCGGAGCAGATGGTGACTCGTCATCTGCTGGATGCGCTGTCCGTGATGCCCTGGATCGGCGAGGGGCCCCTGCTGGACGCTGGCGCTGGCGCT
>DAOWGA010000269.1 GCA_030637665.1 Lysobacterales bacterium
ATCCTGATGCTGACATCCAAATCATCGGAACTTGATCGTGTGCTGGGACTGGAGTTGGGCGCCGATGATTATGTCACCAAGCCATTCAGCGTGATTGAACTGGTCGCGCGGGTTAAGGCCATTTTCCGGCGTATCGAATCTCTCGGGAAAACCATTCCCGGAGCAGGTGAGACCATCGAAATAGCTTCGATAAAAATTGATCCCGCCAGCAGGCAGGTTACGATTGGGCGGGAACCGGTCAATCTGACAGCGCGTGAATTTGACCTGTTGCTGCACTTCGCACGTCACCCGGGGCAAGTGTTCAGCCGGGCCCATCTACTGGACCAGGTCTGGGGTTATGGCCACGAAGGTTACGAACACACTGTTAATTCCCACATCAACCGGCTCAGGGCCAAGATCGAAGCAGACAGCACCCAGCCCAGCCTGATCGTCACGGTTTGGGGGGTTGGCTACAAACTGGACCCTGAAGCGCAAGCGGCCAGCGCAGCATGAGCACCCTGTTTGCCAGGCTGTCGGCCGCCCTGCTGGTGATTATCCTGCTGGTAGGCAGCAGTTTTTACTTTGTCGAACTGTTCAGCACGCGAATGTACTACGAGGAACTGACCCAACGCCTCAACGGTTCTATCGCAATGTACGTGACCGGCGAGCGTGACCTGATCGAAAATGGTGAAGTCAAAACGGATGCCCTGGAGCTGCTGGCCCAGCAAGCCATGATCATTAACCCGACGGTCGAGGTGTATCTGCTCGACAAACAGGGCCGCATTCTCGGCCATGCCCTTCCGCCCGGTGCGGTCAAATTGGATTTCATCGACCTGGAGCCGATTCTCGAGTTGCTTGCCGGCGGGGTCGAAATGCCGTTCAAAGGCAGTGATCCCAGGAACCCGGGCAAGTACAAGATCTTCTCCGCTGCAGAAGTCGTTCATGACGGCGAACTGCAGGGTTATTTATATACCGTGCTCGGCGGACAGAAATACGACGAGTTGGCCAGCAGTATTCGAAGCAGCTATGTTCGGAAAATCAGCCTGGGCGCGATTGTTGCCATCGTGGTGACAGGTTTCCTGGTGGGCCTGCTGGTATTCGGCCTGCTGACCAGGCGCCTGACCGTACTGACACGAAGCATGCAGCGTTTTACCGCTTCCGGCTTCGATCCCGACTTCAAGCTCAACGCCAGCCAGACGGGTGCTTCCGCCGGAGACGAAATCGGACAGTTGAGTACAGCATTCCGCGTGATGGCCGACAAGATCCAGGAGCAATTCGAAAGCCTCAAGAAAACCGACCGCCTGCGCAGGGAACTGATCAGTAACGTGTCTCACGACCTGCGAACACCACTCGCTTCCATGCACGGTTATGTGGATACGCTGCTGATCAAGAACGACGCTTTGTCGACGGATGAGCGCAGGCATTACCTGGAAATTACCCGCCGGCACACCCAGCGACTGGGGCAATTGATCGGTGACCTGTTTGAGCTTTCGAAGCTGGATTCTGCCAGCATCACACCAAACCTCGAAGATTTTTCACTGGCGGAGTTACTGCAGGATGTCACCCAGGATTTTGAACTGGAGGCGAAGAAGGCCGGCATCACGATGGAAATCGAGGCCGTGCGGGACCCGGCCATGGTTTATGCCGATATCGGCTTGATGCAGAGAGTACTGGAGAACCTGATCCGGAACGCATTGAAGTTTACGCCGAGGAACGGCCGGATCACGATCAGTATGGACCCGAAACCGGGCCATGTGTCGGTGGCTGTCGCCGACACCGGGTGTGGAATCAACGACGAAGATCTTGAACACATTTTCGACCGCTTCTACCACGCAGACCACAGCGGGGGCAGTGACTCCACCGGCCTGGGCCTGGCCATCGTCAAGCGCATCCTGGATCTGCACGGCAGTCGCATTACCGTGCAGAGTTCGCCCAACCAGGGTACCCGCTTCGAATTTGAACTGCCGAGCCAAAAAGCAGCCTAAATAATTCGCTCACCGGTGGAAAAAAACTGCCAGATGACCAGGCCCCGCTGCGAGTCCGACCAGCCAAACTCTTGTGCCATCGGGATGATCGCGACAGAAATATTCACCCGGTCGATGTAACAAATAAACGTGCTCAGAAAACAGAGCAGCACAACAGTATGGCGCCGCTGCCAACCGGTGCTCGAAACAGGACTTGCCGTATTTATCATTTTGGATAATCTCCGGTCGCTGGCTACTCATTTAAGGCACACTGTATGCAGCTTCGAAGGTTCCGGTCGAGGACTATCTGCAGGCCATCCGTTTTTATTATCACCTGATCCGGCAATCGATGGCGGGCGAACCCGGTTCTGTATAAAAATCAACGCCCGGTTTCGGCCCAGCGCATCATGAACAGGGATAACAGACTCAATACTGCGAAACCTGTGACCAGCGGCAGAATTGTGCCGTCATAGCTTTGCCCGATCACTGCACCAGCCGCCACGGCGATCAGTGTGGATACAGAACCGACAAACGCCGAGCCGGTGCCGGCCACATGCCCGAGTGGCTCCATGGCCAGTGCGTTGAGGTTGCCAAACAGCATGCCCACGGCAAAAAAGGTAAGCAGGAGGTAGAGCATCAACGTCCACAACGGCGGCTGACCACCCAGCGCCCAGGAAAATGGAAGAAAGACAATGGAAAAGGCGGCTATGGACACAAGTGCGGTACCGGCGAGCACCTGCATGCCAAAGCGAACCACCAGCCGCGAATTCAGCAGGGTCGCCAGGCCGAAGGAAAACGCCAGTACCGCGAAATAAAGCGGGAACAGTTTGCCCAGTCCGTACTGCAGTTGAAAAATCTGCTGCGACGAATTCAGGTAACCAAAAAAGCTGCCGGACATCAGGCCTGTGACCACGGTGTATCCCATGGTTACGCGTGTGCCCCCGATCTCCCGCACCCTGCCTGCGACCCGCCTGGGAGAAAAAGGAAT
>DAOWGA010000183.1 GCA_030637665.1 Lysobacterales bacterium
ATCGAAGGGTTGGGACTGGATTCCCGTTCGATTCAGCCAGGACAGGCCTTCATCGCTGTCGCTGGCGAGAAGACGCATGGAATGGAGCATGTCGCACAGGCCGAGGCACAGGGCGCCAGGGTCGTGATCCATGACGGCCTCGCGCAGGTTCCTGCGTTATCGATTCCCGCGGTAGCAGTGCCCGGCCTGGGTCAGCGCCTTTCCAGCCTGGCAGCGCGTTTTTACCATGCGCCTTCGGACCTGCTGACGGTTGCCGGCGTAACCGGCACCAACGGAAAAACTTCAACAGCCCATTTTATCGCGCAGGCCTGGCAAAGAACCAGTGGAGATGCCGGTATTATCGGAACCATTGGCTACGGGCCACTGGATCGGCTGCAGCCGGCGACCATGACGACGCCGGACCCCATCTCACTACAAGCCATGCTTTCAGCATGCATCGATCAGGACGTAGAGAAAGTGGCCATGGAAGTGTCATCACACGCCCTTGACCAGGGGCGTTGTGATGACGTGGCCTTTGAAGCCGCCGTCTTTACCAATCTGAGCAGGGATCACCTGGATTACCACGGCAGCATGGAAGCCTACGAAGCGGCCAAGCGCCGCCTGTTTACGGATTGCAAACCCCGGTTTGCCGTCATCAATCACGATGACCCGGCCGGGAAATCCCTCATCCGGCACGTGGCGCAGTCAACGCAGGTGCTCAGTTACGGCACCAATGGCGCCAGCGAATTACGCGCAGCAATCCTGGCAATGGATTCTTCCGGTATGACCCTCAGCATCGCCAGCCCCTGGGGCGGCGGGAAGCTGCACACGGGCCTGTTCGGCGCATTCAACGTTTCCAACCTCATGGCAGCGGCTGGCGCCCTGGCCCTGCTCGGAATGCCATGGAATCAGGTCATGCACCAGCTGGAAATCATGCATCCGGTCCCCGGCCGCATGCATTGCCTTGGTGGTGAGATTAATCAACCGGTCGTGGTGGTGGATTATGCGCACACGCCCGATGCGCTGGAGCAGGCCCTGATGGCGCTGCGCTCGCATTTGCATGGCCGCCTGGTATGTGTCTTCGGTTGCGGCGGTGACCGGGACTCCGGCAAGAGACCCATGATGGCCAAGGCAGCGGAATCACTCGCTGACCGGATCGTACTGACTACCGACAACCCGAGAAATGAGTTGCCGGAGGGAATCATCGAGGACATGCTGGCAGGACTCGAAGAGCCGGGAAATGCCGAGGTCATCACCGACCGCGCAACGGCGATCCGGCAAGCCATCCATGATAGCCGTCCCGGTGACATTGTCCTCATTGCGGGCAAGGGACATGAAGCCTGGCAGGAGGCCGCGGGCAGAAAAATTCCATTCAGCGATGAAGCCTCGGTGCGATCCGCGCTTGAGGATGCCGCATGATTGTCCTGAAGCTCAGTGAACTGGCCACTGTTCTTGACTGTGAGATGCCTGCTTCCGGCGTCAGCGTGGAGAGTATTGTCTCAGACAGCCGCAAAGTTCATTACGGCGCCTTGTTTGCCGCCCTCCCTGGTTGCCAGGTAGACGGCCATGACTATGCAGAGTCCGCCATGAATCTGGGCGCCGCTGCATTGCTGGTGAATCACAGGCTGGACCTTGAAATCCCGCAACTGGTCGTCGATGACGTATTGAAGGCACTGGGGAAACTGGCAGCCCTGGTGCGCGCCAGGATCGATCCCGTGGTTATCGGCATCACCGGTAGCAACGGCAAGACTTCAGTGAAAGAAATGCTGACCAGCATTCTGCGCCAGGACGGTGAAGTGCTTGCCACCCAGGGCAACTACAACAACGAACTCGGGCTACCCCTGAGCCTGTTCGAGTTGCAACGGCATCATAAGTACGCGGTATTGGAGATGGGCGCCAGTAAAGCCGGTGATATCGCCTACCTGGCGAAAATTGCCAGGCCTGATGTGGGACTGATCACCAATATCGGACCGGCTCACTTGCAGGGCTTCGGTGACGAAGAGGGTGTTGCAAAAGCCAAGGGAGAATTGTTCGCATCCCTGCCTGCAGACGGCTGGGCCATTATAAATGCTGACGAACCCTGGTCGGAGCGCTGGCAGGAAATCAGTACGGCCGGCCATGTCCTGACTTTCGGCAGTAAAGGTCATCACGATATCCACCTTGACCATAAGAATGACACGCCCTGTATCGTCACCCCGGAAGGAAGCTTTGAAATCGAACTTGCATTGCCGGGCCAACACAACCTGGTCAACGCTACTGCCGCCACTGCTGCCGCGCTGGCGCTCCAGCTTCCCCTGGATATTATCCGGCGGGGACTGGAAAACATGCGGCCTGTGCCGGGCCGCCTCAATCTGCTGAACACTGCTGCCGGCTGGACCGTGATCGATGACACCTATAACGCCAACCCGGCATCGCTCTATTCGGCACTGCAGGTCCTGGCCAATATGCAGGGCACGTCCTGGCTGGTTCTCGGAGACATGAAAGAGCTGGGCGAAAACAGCCGCAAGCTTCACTTCGAAGTGGGCGATGCAGCCCGCTCGCTGGGTGTAAGCCGATTATTCGCCATCGGTGAAATGTCAGAATCCACGGTGGATGCATTCGGTGAAGGCGCCAGCCACTTCCCGGATCAGGATTCCCTGGTAGAGGCTTTGTGTGCGGAATTGCGGCCGGGAGTCAATTGCCTGGTCAAAGGTTCAAGGTCGATGGGAATGGAGGCGGTTGTGACAGCAATTACCCGCAACCGGGGCATGAGGCAGGCCTGCTGATGCTTCACTGGATATTCCAACAAATGGCCCAGGTGAATCCCGACTTCAGTGTATTCGCCTACATTACCCTGAGGACCATTCTTGGCGCGTTGACGGCCTTATTGGTGTCGCTGGTGCTTGGCCCCTGGTTCATCAGGCGCCTGGTTAGGCAACAGGTAGGTCAGCCGATCCGCCAGCTGGGTCCGGAGAGCCATTTTGCGAAGGCCGGCACACCAACGATGGGCGGGGCCCTGATCCTGTTTTCCATCGTGCTGTCCACCCTGCTGTGGGCGGACCTTGGCAACCGCTATGTATGGGTCGTGCTACTGGTCACTCTGGCTTTTGGCATGATTGGCTGGCTGGATGATTACCGGAAACTGGTCTTGCAGGACTCTGCCGGCCTCCCGGGCCGGTGGAAATACCTGGCACAGTCTGTTGCCGGCCTGGCCGCAGCGATCTTCCTGTGGGCCAGTGCAGACATACCGGCGGCCACCGAGTTGATCGTGCCCTTCTTCAAAGGAATCGCACTGCCGCTGGGCGCCTTTTACATCATAACGACCTATTTCATGGTGGTTGGCTTTTCCAATGCCGTCAACCTGACGGACGGGCTGGATGGACTGGCCATCATGCCATCGGTGTTCGTTGCTGCTGCACTGGGGATTTTTGCCTACGTTGCAGGAAACTCTGTTTTCTCGGATTACCTCTCCATGCCTTACATACCCGGCGCAGGTGAGTTGTCAATATTCTGTGGTGCGCTGGCCGGTGCGGGCCTGGGGTTTTTGTGGTTCAACACGTACCCGGCGCAGATATTCATGGGTGACATCGGGGCGCTCGCGGTGGGGGGCGCGCTGGGCGTCATCGCCGTGATCGTACGTCAGGAACTGGTGTTTATCCTGATGGCGGGCGTATTCGTTATGGAGACGGTTTCCGTGATTCTGCAAGTAGCGTCATTCAAGCTGACCGGCAGGCGGATTTTTCGTATGGCGCCCATTCATCATCATTTTGAACTCAAGGGCTGGCCGGAACCACGGGTGATCGTGAGGTTCTGGATTATTTCGGTAATTCTTGTGCTGGCCGGGCTGGCGACATTGAAGATCAGGTGAAGCAGGTATAGTGAAAAAGTCCGTTATTACAAGCGGGACCAAAAGACAGGCGCGGCAGTCGGGCTTTGTTAATGCGCCTGTGCGGCCGGACAGCTGGGTGCTGATCCCAGCCCTGTTGCTGCTGGCCGTCGGCATCGTAATGGTGGGTTCTGCTTCTGTGGCCATAGCTGAAAACCAGGGCTTCAGTACGCATCACTACCTGTTGCGCCACCTCATCTACATTATCCTTGGCTTGTTGCTTGCGATGGTATTCCGGGTTATCCCCATTGCCTTCCTCGAGCGGGTGAGCCGCCCCATGATGCTGTTATCTGCCATGCTGCTGCTGGCAGTCCTGATACCGGGCGTCGGTCATACCGTGAATGGCAGTACGCGCTGGATTCGGCTTGGCCTGGTTAATTTCCAGGTCGTCGAGGCGGTCAAACTCATGGTTGTCATCTACGTGGCTGGTTACCTGGCGCGCAAAACGGGGTTGGTTCAGACGCACTTTTTTGACACGCTGAAACCCCTGATCTACGCTGGCTTTCTTTCCGTCATCCTGTTGCTGCAACCCGATATGGGGAGTGCGGCGATCATCACGGTCATTATTGCCGGCATGGTCTGGCTGGCCGGCGCAGCCTGGCGCCACATCTTTGTGCTGGGTCTGCTTGCCCTTCCTGCTTTCGCTTATGCCGCAATGGAACCCTATCGATTGCGGCGTATTGTCAGTTTCATGGATCCATGGGCTGATCCCTATGCAAGCGGTTTCCAGCTAACCCAGGCCCTGATTGCCGTTGGTCGGGGCGAGTTATTCGGTGTTGGCCTTGGCGCCAGCATCCAGAAATTGTTCTATTTGCCGGAAGCGCATACAGATTTCATTTTCGCGGTCCTGGCTGAGGAATTCGGCCTGGCCGGCGTTATCGTGGTTCTTTCGCTGTTCCTCTTGCTGGTGACCCGCATCATGATTATCGGCATTATGGCCCATCGCAATGAGCGGCCATTCGCCGGATTCCTGGTCTACGGGATAGGGCTGTGGATTGGACTGCAGGCAGTGGTCAGTGTCGGCGTGAACCTCGGCGTGCTTCCGACCAAAGGGCTGACCCTGCCACTGATCAGTTCCGGTGGCAGCAGCATGCTGATGATCATGCTGGCGCTGGGCGTGGTCTTGCGGGTCAAGTACGAACTGGACCGGGACCATGGCGTTCAGCACAAGCAGAAAAAGTCTCTGAGAGGAGCCAGCACATGAGCCGGCAGGGCCAGGGCGTTTTGATCATGGCCGGCGGGACCGGTGGCCATATCTTCCCTGGTCTTGCCGTTGCCGAGTGCCTGCAGGGACAGGGTATTGCCGTTCGCTGGCTGGGGGCCACTGGCGCCATGGAGTGTCAGCGTGTGCCGGCAAGCGGCATCTCACTGGATACGGTCGATATCGCTGGAATCAGGGGTAAAGGGCTCACGCGGTGGCTGGCCCTGCCCTGGCGCTTGCTGCGAGCCGTTTACCAGGCATTCAGCTTGCTGGGTGCAAACCGCCCTGCCTGCGCTGTGAGCTTCGGTGGCTACGCGGCCGGGCCTGGCGGCCTGGCGGCAAAGTTACGCGGCGTACCCTTGTTGGTTCACGAGCAAAATCGAGTTCCTGGCATGACCAATCGTGTGCTCGCAAGGCTGGCGAACAAAGTCTTGCAAGCCTTTCCAGGTACCTGGCGGGACCATATGCAGGCCAGAACCTGTGGAAATCCTGTTCGTGAATCGCTTGTTTCTCTTGATGCGCCTGCAGATCGCATGGCCGGCCGGGCTGGCGCGATGCGCCTGCTTGTCACCGGCGGGAGTCAGGGCGCTCGCGCCCTGAACCGCCTGGTGCCGGCCGCTGTGTCACATTTGCCGCATGAGCTTCTACCTGAAGTGATTCATCAGGCAGGGAAGGGCTGGCTGGACGAGACCAGCGAAAACTACCGCGCAGCCGGCCTCAAAGCCGAGGTCAGAGAATTTATAGACGACATGGCAGCTGCCTACGGTTGGGCAGACCTGGTTATTTGCCGCTCCGGCGCCCTGACGGTATCCGAACTGGCGGCTTCCGGCGTTGCTTCGATTCTCGTGCCTTTCCCACACGCTGTGGATGATCACCAGTCGAAAAATGCTGAATTCCTGGTCGAAGCGGGAGCGGCGGAAATGATGGCTGAAACCGACTGCACACCGGAAAGACTGGCAACCAGCCTGGCCCGTTTGTTCGCCAACCGGCCCGGCCTGGTCAGCATGGCCGGCGCCGCACGTTCGGTAGCCATTCCGGATTCTGCCGAGCGGGTTGCGGCACTGTGCAAGGAATTCCTGCCGGCATGAAGAGCAACGGATCACACTTGCAGCCAATGCGACGGATACAAAGAGTGCACTTTGTTGGTATTGCAGGCGCGGGTATGAGTGGAATCGCTGAAGTCCTGGTCAACCAGGGTTTCGAGGTCAGCGGCTCGGATATTGCTGAAAACAGGACGACCCGTTATTTGCGCGGACTAGGAGCGACGGTTTTCAGGGAACACGAGGCTCATCAGGTCGAGGGTGCGGATGTGCTGGTGATGTCCAGTGCGGTTTCTGAGGATAACCCTGAAGTACAGGCTGCCCGGGAGCTGCGAATCCCGGTTGTTCCGCGTGCGGAAATGCTGGCTGAATTGATGCGCTTTCGACGTGGGATCGCGGTTGCCGGCACACATGGCAAAACCACGACCACGAGCCTCACCACCAGCCTGCTGGCCGAAGCTGGCATGGATCCGACTTTTGTAATTGGTGGCCTGCTCAATGCCTGGGGCAGCAACGCCCGGTTGGGCAGTGGCAAATACCTGGTGGCCGAAGCGGATGAAAGTGACGGATCATTTCTGTTGCTGCAGCCCGTTGTGGCCCTGGTGACCAATATCGACCGGGATCACCTGGAAAGCTACGACAACAGTTTTGACAATTTGAAAAAAGCCTTTCTCGAGTTTCTGCACCATCTTCCGTTTTATGGCGCAGCCGTGCTGTGCCTGGATGACGAACACGTGGCAGAGATGATCCCGTCTGTGACGCGTGCCGTCGTGACTTACGGCATCTCCGAAGCGGCGGATATACGCGGCAGCGATATCCGGCAGGAAGGCCGGATGATGCATTTCAAGGTGCATCTTCCAAATGAGTCACGCGCTTTGGCAGTCAGTCTTAATCTGCCCGGTGAACACAACGTGCGCAACGCGCTGGGCGCCATCGCCGTGGCCTGGGAACTGGGCATTGATATTGAAGCAGTGACGGCGAGCCTGGCCGAATTCAAGGGCATTGGCCGGCGTTTCGCAGAAGTCGGCTGTTTTGATGTCGGAGGACGAGAGGTTACCGTGATTGAAGACTACGGTCATCACCCGTCCGAACTTGCCGTAACGATGAGCGCTGCCCGCAACGGCTGGCCCGACCGGAGAATTGTCACGGTTTTCCAGCCGCACCGCTTCAGCCGCACCAACGACCTGTTTGACGAGTTTTCACAGGTTCTGGCCGATTCCGATGTGCTGGTGTTGACAGATATCTATGCGGCAGGAGAAAAGCCGATTGATGGCGTCGACAGCGGCGCGCTGTGCCAATCCATTCGTGCACGGGGCCGTGTCAATCCGGTTCTGATTTCCAATGTTTCCGATCTTCCGCAGGAGTTGCCCTCGATGCTGGAAGACGGGGACCTGGTTTTGCTCCTCGGCGCCGGCAACATCGGCCATATTGCCCAGGAGATCAGGGAGAAAGGCTTTTTTCAGGAGGTCGCGGAATGACGCAGATTCCTCCACTGAAAATTGGCAATGCCGCTGATTTTGGCCGGGTTGGCCTGGTGATCGGCGGTAACAGTGCGGAACGTGAAGTCTCCCTGGATGGCGGCAAAGCGGTGGGCGCCGCGCTTACCCGCAGCGGCGTGAATTACCGGGTTTTCGATGGCCCGCTGCCCCTGTTCGAAGCTGTTTCACGAGGTGAAATCGACCGCGTGTTCAACTTGCTTCACGGTCCGGATGGTGAAGATGGCTCGCTGCAGGGCGCGCTGCAGTTAATGAATGTTCCCGTCACTGGCGCCAATCTCCAGTCATCTGCCCTGACCATGGACAAGATTCGTTCAAAGTGGGTGTGGGAGCGAAATGGCATTACCACGCCGCCTTTCGAATATTTCGGCCCGGATGACCATGGCTATGACAGGGCCCTGGACAGGTTTGGGCTGCCCGTGTTCGTCAAGCCCACAGGATTGGGTTCGAGTATCGGTATTTCAAAAGTTGCGGATGCGCAGGACCTGACAGAAGCCACCGAGCTGGCGCGCCGCTACGGTGACACGATCATCATCGAGGCAGAAATAGTCGGCGGAGAATATTTTGCCGGCATCCTTGATCGCCTGACGCTGCCCCTGATCCGGATCGAAACGCCACGGGAATTCTATGACTACGAAGCAAAGTACGAATCCAGTGACACCTCGTATTTTTGCCCCTGCGGCCTGCCGCACAATGTGGAGGCCGGTTTAAGGGAAATGTCACTGAGGGCTTTCGATATCCTTGGAACGTCCGGCTGGGGCCGCGTGGACTTCCTTGTGGACGGCAAAGGCAAGCCCTGGTTTTTGGAAGTGAATACCACACCCGGCATGACGGGCCACAGCCTGGTACCCCAGGCGGCAGCGCAACTGGGCATCGATTTTGATGAACTGGTCTGGCGCATTCTGGAGACCAGCCTGTGAACCGCTACGCTGAAATCAGCTACACGGGAAACCGCGGCTTCAGCAGCGGTTTGTTAGCCCTGCTGGTCTTGTTTTTCATTGCACTGGCCGGTTTTGCCTGGGTCAGCGTGGGCATCGTGGCCAAGGATCGCTGGCCGATCCGCTGGCTCGAAATAAACGGCAACTTCCAGCGCGTGAGTGCTGAGCAGTTGCGCGCCGGGCTGACACCTCTGATCAATTCCAGCTTTTTTGCCATCGATTTGCAGGGCCTGCGCGAAGCCGCAGACAGGATTTCCTGGGTATCCAATGTCAAGGTCCAGAAGAAATGGCCGGATACCATCGTCGTGAAAGTCGATGAATACCTGCCGTTCGCCCATTGGAACCGGGGCAAGCTGATCTCGAGCAGGGGTGAGACATTTGCAGTGCCGGAAGCGGACGGGATACAGGGCTTGCCCTGGTTGCGCGGCCCGGAGAATCAACTCGACCAGATTCTCGACAGCTGGACACTATTCAACGACGAGCTGGCGCCCGCCGGGCTGGAAATTCAACAACTGAAGCTTGACCAGCGTGGCGCCTGGTCGCTGGTGCTGAACAACGGCACCGCCGTGCACCTGGGCCGTGCAGCAGCGCATGAGCGGCTGCAAAGACTAATGAGCAGTTGGGACACGCTTGTGGAGGGCCAGGTGGCGCCTCCAAGTGGTGTGGACTTGAGATACACCAATGGATTTGCGGTTAACTGGCCGCAGCAATCCGATGAACCTGCAAGGAAAGATAGCTGAATGAAGCCGAGGAAATCTGAAAAATCACTGGTGGTCGGACTGGACGTTGGTACGTCCAAGATCGTCGCCATCGTAGGGGAAAGTCAGCCGGACGGCTCGGTAGAGGTGATTGGGCTGGGGTCGCATCCGTCAACCGGCCTGAAGCGCGGCGTGGTTGTCGACATGGCCTCGACTGAGCAGGCCATACAACGGGCAGTGGAAGAAGCAGAACTCATGGCGGGTTGTGAAATTCACTCCGTTTTTGCCGGTATTTCCGGAAACCACATTGGCAGCCTGAATTCAGACGGAACCGTGGCCATCAAGGACAAAGAGGTTTCTGAAGGGGATGTTGAG